>NZ_NWQG01000166.1:0-25000 GCF_002529485.1 Mesorhizobium sanjuanii | reverse complement strand
AGAAGCGAACTTCTTCGTCGCCAGCGGCGCGCCGCCCTCGTTGGTGAGGCGTATATAGTCGGGGGCCGTCCAAAGTGTCAACACCGATTTCGAACTTTTTTGAATTTTTTGCGACGAATTTTTCGGCGCCGATTTTCAATAGCCGACTGCCGCTGCGGCAGGGGTAGCGAAGCGGGGGATGACAAGTCCGGTTCTCCCGGTCGAGCCCTATTGCCGCCGCATTACGGTTAGACACCAAGCCAACGAGAGAAGGCATGCGCCCCACCGGCGAAATGCCGCCTGCAAGGGTCTTGTATATAGAGACCAAAAGAGGGCCTCCCATAAGAGACTATAAGAGAGCCGCCGAGAGAGACGTATGATTGGGGATTTCGACCGGCGCCAGGCGCTTCGTTGACTTCGCCCGCCGTGACAGGCAAATGTCATGGCCACCAAAAACGACAAGCCGTTCCGCCCCGGGGAAGAAGCAGCCTTTCTGGATGCCAGATACGGAAGACGTTATAGCCGAACTTGGCAACGAGCCGCCGCTGATCGCGGATGGCCGCAGCGGCCCGCCCGACCGGCGCGAGGTTTCGGCGCGCTGGCTGTCGGGCACTTTTCTGACCGGCGTGACTTCCAGTGTTTTGATGGGCGTGGCGCTGTTTGCAGCCCTCGACGGGCGCCAGCAATTGGCGACTCCACCCGAGATCGCCGAGCTGATCAGCCTTGCCAGCGGCGACGATTCCGGCGAGGCCGCCAAGACGGCGCGGCTGGTGGCGCTGCGCCAGATCGCCAAGGCCAAGGACCGCCGGCGCATGGAAGTGTCGATGGTCACCAAGGTCGGTGACCGCGATGTCATTCACACCATGCCTTTCGTGCAGATCAAGATGACGCTTGCCGGGCAAACGACCAGCCGCTCCTATCCGCCCTTCGACCCGATGCAGGTATTTGGCAACGACGGCGACGATGATGCCCAGCCTGCAACAGCTTCCGCCGTTCCTAGCCAGATCTATGGCGCCAAGGTCGAAAGCGAGATGAGCCTGAAGACGATCGATTTCCCGATCGAGACGGCTGCTTTCGACGAAAGGAGCGACTTGTCCGCCGACGAGGTGGAGAAAGTGGTGCGCGAGGCCGGCAACGGTCTCAGCGATGGCGCCGTGCAGGTCGCGTCGCTGCACTATGTCGACCCGCAGCGATTCGGTGAAGCCTTTGCTGAATCGATGGCCGGCTCCTACGACGTCAAGATCGTGCCGGAAAACGTCTCGGTGGCGCCACGCGCCATTGCCGATGATCAGACGCCGGCTTTTGCCGAGGAAATCATTCCCTTCACCAAGGACCGCGACATAGCGGAAGCTTTGGCTGATTCGGGTTATACGGGCGACGACGCCACCGGCATGGCCGAAGCGATCGCCAAATTGCTGAACGCCCCGGCGCTCAAGGCCGGAACCGTATTGCGCGTCGGGCTTGAAGTCCGTGGCGACACCGCCAAGGTCGTCCGCACCAGCGTGTACGACAGGACCCAGCATATCGTCACCATCGCGCTCGACGACCGCGGCCAGTATGTGCCGGCGCAGGAGCCGGAGCCCAATCCCGAACTTTTGACCGCCTTCGATGATTCGCCGCCGGTGGTGGTGCGCGGCAATCTGCCGAACATCTATGACGGCATCTACCGTGCCGCCTATTCCTACGGCATGTCCAAGGCGATGACCAAGCGGCTGATCAAGCTGCTCGCGTCCGGTGTCGATTTCCAGTCGCGGCTCAGCCCGTCGGATCGCATCGAGGTGCTGTTCTCGCAGCCGGACGGCGACGACCAGGCGTCGGACGAGTCCGAACTGCTCTATGTCTCGGCGACCTTCGGCGGCACGACACGCAATTTCTACCGCTTCCAGATGCAGGACGGCAGCACCGACTATTTCGACGAGAACGGCTCGAGCGCCCAGCAGTTCCTGTTGCGCAATCCCCTGCCCGCGGGAAAATTCCGCTCCGGCTTCGGCGCCCGCAGGCACCCGATCCTCGGCTATGTGCGCATGCACACCGGCGTCGATTGGGCGGCCCCCATCGGCACGCCGATCATTGCCGCCGGCAACGGCGTGATCGAGAAGGCCGGCTGGGCCGGCGGCTACGGCAAGCAGATCATCATCCGCCACGCCAATGGCTACGAGACCTCATACAATCACCAGAGCGCTTTCGCCAAGGGCATCGAACCGGGCGTGCGTGTCCGCCAGGGCCAGACCATCGGCTATCTCGGCCAGACCGGCCTCTCTACCGGTCCGCATCTCCATTACGAACTGATCGTCAACGGCACCAAGGTCGACCCGATGCGCGTTCGCCTGCCGGTCGGCAAGGTGCTGAAGGGCGACGATCTCGTCGCCTTCAAGCGCGAGCGCGAACGCATCGACGACCTGCTCAAGCAGGAAGACAGCAATTCGCTGAAGGTCGCGAGCGCCAAGATCGAGGGCTAGAGCATCGGACTTTCAAGTCTAACCGTGCCGCTCTATCTTTTTGTTTTAGCATCGGATTTTCCCGAAACCGGTTCCCACTTTTGGGTCCGATGCTCTAGACCTTCCGAATCAATTCCCGAATGACCATGCTGAGCATCAGGCCAGCGGGTTTTCCGCGCGGCGCGACCAAGGCCGTGCCTGCCCGGAAATCGTCGTCCAGGCAATGATCGCGGCAAGCAGGCAAAGCAGCGCGGTCGCGATGGAGACGGCCGCGAAGGCCGCGTCGCTGGCGGCAAGCCTGGCCGCATCCAGTTCAGGCGCCAGCCCGGCCGATGCCGGTTCGCCAAAACCCGGAATGCCGGATCCGACGTTGGTGTCCAGCATCGTCGAATAGACCCCAGCCGCGAGCGAGCCCATCGCCGCCACCGCGATCAAACCGCCAATGCGGGAAACCGCATTGTTGATGCCCGAGGCGGCGCCCGTGTCCTTGTCCTCGACGGCGGTCATGATCGCGGTCGACAGCGGCGACACGACCAGCGCCATGCCGAGCCCCATCACCGCCATCAGCGGAAACGTCCCGGTCCAGAAATTGTGGATGCCGGCATGGGCGAGCAGAGCGAGGCCGGCAAAGGCGAAGGCCACGACCAGACTGCCGCCGGCGATCGGAAAACGCGGTCCGATCCGGTCGGACCACTCACCGACCGGCCCCGACAGCAGCGCGATCGAGGCCGACAGCGGCAGGAAGATGAAGCCGACCTCCGCCGTGCTCAGCCCCCATCCGGCAATCAACAGCATCGGCAGATAGAACAGGTTGGCCGACAGCGCGAAATAGAGGAAGAAGGTCGCGACATTGGCGCCGGCGAAAGCCCGGATGCGAAACAGCGAGAGATCGATCATCGGCTCGCGGTGCCGAAGCTCGAAGAAGATAAAAACGACAAGCAGCACCGCGCCGATGACAATAGCCGGTCCTGTCATATGCCCGCCGCCCTCGGCGCTCATCGCGGTCAGGCCGTAGGCAAGCGCTCCGAACGCCAATGTGGCGAGCGCGGCGCCGCCGAGATCGAGGCTTCGCTTGTCCGCCGGCGCGTCGGCCGGAACCTTGGCCAGCAAAAGGTAGATCGAGAGAAGGCCGAGCGGCAGGTTGATCGCGAAGATCGCCCGCCAGATGCCGTCGCCGAAGGCTGACAGGACAAAGCCGCCCAGCACCGGGCCAAGCGCCGTCGTCAGCGCCGAGGCCGCCGCCCAGATGCCGATGGCCCTGCCGCGTTCCTTCTTCGGATAGGCCTTGGCGATGATGGCCAGGCTGCCCGGCACCATGATGGCGGCACCGATGCCCTGGATGGCCCGAAACGCGATGAGCACCCCGGGATTAGGCGCCATCGCGCAGGCAAGCGAGGCTACAATGAACAGCGCGATGCCTGCGACGAAGGCATGGCGCAGGCCGAAACGGTCGCCGGCCGCACCTCCGACAAGGATGAGCGCCGAGAGTGTCAGGGCATAAGCATTGGAAATCCACTGCGCTTCGGCCAGGCTGGCGCCGAGATCGACGCGGATCGCCGGCGTGGCGATGGCCAGGATCGAACCGTCGATGAAGCCGAGCGCGGAAGCCAGGATCGCCGCGATCAGCACGAACCTGCGCCGCGATTGCGGGCAGAACGCATCGGCCGGAAGAGAGCCGGTCAGGGGCGTGGCGGCAGCTTCGCTTGGAGATTTCATTGGGCCTGCTTAGACCGCCGATGCATCGTCAACAACCGGCCAGCAGGTTACAGTCGTTAAAACCAGACGGGGTCCCGGTACGCAGGACAGCTTGGGCTGATCGGCGGACGAAGGTCGGGGATAGCAGATTCACTCCTGCACCGGATCGTCGGTCGATCCGAGCGGCTGCGTTCAGTCGACGAATTCCACCGTGACGCCGGGCGACACGATCCTGGCCAGTTCGCGTGCGTCCCAGTTGGTCAGCCGCACGCAGCCATGGCTTTCGGTCTTGCCGATCTTGGACGGATCGGGCGTGCCGTGGATGCCGTAGGTCGGCTTGTCCAAGGCGATCCAGACCGAGCCCACCGGTCCGTTCGGGCCAGGCGGAATGGTCAGCACCTTGTCGTTTTCGCCCTGTTTGAAATTGATATTGGGATTGTAGGTGTAGTTGGGATCGAGCGCGACCCGCGACACCGTATGCGTGCCGGAGGGCGACGGCGTGTCCGACGAACCGATGGTGGCCGGATAGGCAGCTATCAACTTGCCCGACGCGTCATATGCGAAGACCTCTTTTTTGCCCTTGTCGGCGATGATGCGCGCCACCGGCTTTGCCACCAGCTTGCCGAAATTCGCGACCTTGATGATCGTGCCGGGCCGGTTGAAATTGGCGTCCGGATTGAGCGCTTTCAGATAGTTCTCGTCCATGTGAAACCGCTCGGCGATCGCCTCGGTGACGGACGTATAGCCCATGCGGTCGAGCTGCGCTTTCTGGCTGTAGTCCTCCGGTATCGATGCGACATAGGGGCCGGCCGCATCCTCCGGTGTGATCGTGTAGGAGGCGAAGGCGTCGCCGCCTGATTGCGCAAGGGCTGCCTGGATGCCGACCGCATCGGTTGAACGCAGATTGCCGCCGGTGATCTCATTGTAGGCGGCGAGCGCCTTGTCGACATTCGAGCCGAAGCGCCCGTCGATGACGCCAGGCGAAGCGCCGGCACGGTCGAGCAGCACCTGCAGCCCGGCGATATCCTGGCGTGCGCCGAGCGAGAGCGATGGATCGACTGTTGTCTTGCCACCGGTCTTCGGCGGCAGCGCCGCCTGCTCGGCCGGCGCGACCGGTTCGATGGAGGCTTCATCGAGCGGCTGGCGCTTGATGGTGCGCGGCTTTGCCGGCTGCGGCGCTTCCGGGTAAGTGTTGCCATAGCCGCCGTCGTCCTGTGGCGCTTCCGGAAAGGCCTCCACCGAATTGTCGCCGTAGGGATCGTATCCGTCGGCCGGTGGCTCGATGATGCGGCCCTGCTCGTCCAACCGCCTGCGGCGAACGCGCGCTGTGTCCGGCGGGTCGTCGAGATAATAGTCGTCATTCTCGACCGGCCCGAGATTGCGCCAGCGCTCGCGGCGCAGCGCACGGCGGTCATACCTGGTCTGCGGCGGCTGGATGGCGATGACCTTGCCGGTTTCGGCATCGACGAGGACGCGGTTTCCCCTGGCGTCGTAATAGACGTCGACATTGCCGTTCTGGGCCACAAGAATGCCGCCGGAATCGCTCGCGCGAACAGGTTGCGGCGCGGTATCCGCCATTGGCGAGCCCATCGCATTCGACACCAGCAGCCCGATGGCAAGCGCCGAAAGGGTGAATATCCCGCGAAACATGATGGTCAAACTCTCCGGTCCCAAATGCCGTCGCCCTGCATTGCCTCTTGGTGCGCCGCGCGTCCTTTCGGACGCGCAAAGAACGCTCCAACACTTTAAATCTCCGCATCGTGCTATCCGAAAATCGAATTCGATTTCCGGGCAGATGCGGCAGGCGAACCCCTTCGCCAGCAAATCAGTCGCCACGATAAGGGTCCAACATGAACCGGGCATGAAGATGGCGGATTTCTGGCAGGTTGGAGCAACATGCGTCAGCTTCCAGCAAGCCCCAATTCCCGCCGCGCCTGTTTCGTCAGTTTCAGCACGACAAGGCGGTGGCTTTCGCGCAAATAGTCCTTCAGCGCGTCGTCATCCATGCTCTCGCCCGTCTGGCGCTGGATCCATTTCATGCCGCGCGACGCAAGATAGGGCGCGGGCCGAAGGCCAGGCTGTTCCTTCAGTATGTCATAGGCGATGTCGGAGCATTTGAAGGTGACGAAGGGCTGCTTGCCCTCGTCCCAGCCGGCGATGGCAAACACCTTGGCGCCAACCTTCCAGACATGGGCTCCGCCCCACTGGACGACATGCGTCGTCGCAGGCAGCGAAGCGCAAAAGCCGTTGTAGTCGTCCAGCGTCACCTGCGCCCTTTCAAATGCATGTCGCGCAAAAGGCCCTCGGGGTTGAACCGGCGCGCGCAGCGGTTTTGCGATAACGACTTGCATAAAACAAGAGCGCCGCGCGTCCTTCCGGACGCGCGGCGCGCTGGCACTTTTCTCAGGAGGCGGCCTGAACTCAGGCCGCCGCCTCGGTCGCCACGACCGCCGGCTTCGAGCGGAAGTTCAGCCTGTCGGAACCGGCGGTGACCTTGACGGTCGAGCCATCGAGGATCTCGCCGAGCAGGATCTTCTCCGCCAGCGGATCCTGCAGTTCCTTCTGCATCACCCGCTTCAGCGGCCGCGCGCCATAGGCCGGGTCGTAGCCCTTGGCCGCCAGCCAGTCGATCGCCTCCTGATCCAGCGACAGCGCGATCTTGCGGTCGACGAGCAGGCTTTCCAGCCGCTTGAGCTGGATCTCGACGATGCGGCCCATATCCTGCCGGCGCAGCCGGTGGAACAGGATCACCTCGTCGACGCGGTTGAGGAATTCAGGCCGGAACGATGCCCGCACCACGCTCATCACCTCGTCGCGCACGGCGTCGACGTCCTGGTCCTCGCCGAGATTGACCAGATATTCGGCGCCGAGGTTCGACGTCATGATGATCAGCGTGTTGCGGAAGTCGACCGTGCGGCCTTGCCCATCGGTCAGGCGGCCGTCGTCGAGCACCTGCAACAGCACGTTGAAGACATCGGGATGCGCCTTCTCGATCTCGTCGAACAGCACGACCTGATAGGGCCGGCGCCGCACCGCCTCGGTCAGCGCGCCGCCTTCCTCATAGCCGACATAGCCAGGAGGCGCGCCGATCAGCCGGGCGACCGAGTGCTTCTCCATGAACTCCGACATGTCGATGCGCACCATGGCACTCTCGTCGTCGAACAGGAAACTTGCCAGCGCCTTGGTCAGTTCGGTCTTGCCGACGCCGGTCGGTCCGAGGAACATGAACGAGCCGATCGGCCGGTTCGGATCCTGCAAGCCGGCGCGGGCACGGCGGACGGCTTTCGACACCGCCTGCACCGCCTCGCCCTGGCCGACGACGCGCTTGCCGATCTCGTCTTCCATGCGCAGCAGCTTGTCGCGCTCGCCTTGCAGCATCTTGTCGACCGGAATGCCAGTCCAGCGCGACACGATATGGGCGACATGGTCGGGCGTGACCACCTCTTCGACCATGCCGACCTTGCCATCCTGGGCTTCGGCTTCCTTCAGCTTCTTTTCCAGTTCCGGGATCTTGCCATAGGCGAGCTCGCCGGCGCGCTGGAATTCACCCTTGCGCTGGGCAATGGCGAGCTCGTTGCGCGCCTCGTCGAGCTCCTTCTTGAGGTCGGCGGCGAGCCCCAGCTTCTGCTTTTCGGACTGCCATTTCGCTGTGATCTCGGTCGATTCTTCCTCAAGACCGGACAGCTCCTTCTCAAGGCGGGCAAGCCGGTCCTTCGACGCCTCGTCTTTCTCGACCTTCAGCGCCTCGCGCTCGATCTTGAGCTGCATGATGCGGCGATCGATCTCGTCCAGTGCCTCCGGCTTCGAATCGACCTGCATCCGAAGCCGCGACGCGGCCTCGTCGACGAGATCGATCGCCTTGTCCGGCAAGAAACGATCGGCGATATAGCGATTGGACAGCGTCGCCGCCGCGACCAGGGCTGAATCCGAGATGCGCACCTTGTGGTGCTGCTCGTATTTCTCCTTCAGGCCGCGCAGGATCGAGACGGTGTCCTCCACCGTCGGCTCGTCGACGAAGACCGGCTGGAAGCGGCGGGCAAGGGCTGCATCCTTCTCGACATGCTTGCGGTACTCGTCGAGCGTGGTCGCGCCGACGCAGTGCAGCTCACCGCGCGCCAGCGCCGGCTTCAACAGGTTCGACGCATCCATGGCGCCGTCGGCCTTGCCGGCGCCGACCAGCGTGTGCATCTCGTCGATGAACAGGATGATGCCGCCGGCCGCGGCTGTCACCTCGTTGAGCACGGCCTTCAGCCGCTCCTCGAACTCGCCGCGATATTTGGCGCCGGCAATCAACGCGCCCATGTCGAGCGCCATCAACTGCTTGTCCTTCAGCGATTCCGGCACGTCGCCATTGACGATGCGCAGCGCCAGCCCTTCGGCGATCGCCGTCTTGCCGACGCCGGGCTCGCCGATCAGCACGGGATTGTTCTTGGTGCGGCGCGACAGCACCTGGATGGTGCGACGAATCTCGTCGTCGCGGCCGATGACCGGATCGAGTTTGCCGGCACGGGCATCCGCGGTCAGGTCGCGCGCGTATTTCTTCAGCGCGTCATAGCCCTGTTCGGCGCTCGCCGAATCGGCGGTGCGGCCCTTGCGGACATCGTTGATCACCTGGTTCAGCGCCTGCGCGGTCACCCCGGCCTTGGCCAGGATGTCGGCGGTCTTGGCGGATTTCTCGACCGCCAGCGCCGTCAGCAGCCGCTCGACCGTGACGAAGCTGTCGCCGGCCTTCTTGGCCAGTTCCTCGGCCGTCGAAAACACCTTCGCCAGCGGCTGCGCCAAATAAAGCTGGCCATTGCCACCTTCCACCTTGGGCATCGCTTCGAGGGCGGATTCGACACCGAGTTTGACGTCGCGAACGCTGCCGCCGGCACGCTCGATCAGCGAGGCGGCCAAGCCCTCCTCGTCGTCGACGAGCACTTTCAGGATATGTTCGGGAGTAAATTGCTGGTGGCTGCGCGAGAGCGCCATGGTTTGCGCGGATTGGATAAAGCCGCGCACGCGCTCGGAATATTTCTCAAGGTTCATATCTGTCTCCTTCCGTCACCAGCCCGCTTTGCGGCGCCGGATCAGATTGCGGTGACGGACCCGCCCATTCGAGCCGAATCCTGTTCACGCGAGATATGGTGCATAGGCCGTGGTCTCTCAAGACGCCTTGATATCGGTCAATGCATAATATTCCACACGGCGAAAACAAAAACGGCGGAGATTTCTCTCCGCCGCCTGGGGTAAGGGATGCTCTAACTTGGTTTGGCTCTAACCCGGCTTGAAGGCCGGTTAGAAAAGTCTGTTTTATCGGTTGTCGACGTCGGCAACGACAGCTTCGCCACCGCCATCAACCGGCGCTGCCACTTCGCCGGGACCGGCATTGTCGCTAATGCTATCTGTCTGGTTTGCATTTGCCTGATCTGCCCCCTGGGCAGCATCGGCACGCGGACGCCGCGGGCGCCTGGGACGGCGCGCAGCGCCATTTTTTTCGCTCGCTGCCTCGTTCATCTCGGCCTGTGCGGCGAGAGCGGCCGGCGAAAAATTGCCAAACTGCGGCGCTGGTTCGGCGGCAACAACGGGCTCGGCCTGGGGCACGAAACCGGTGTCGGCCTGGGGCGCGAAACCGGTTTCAGCCTGGGAAACGGCTTCCGCCTGCCCCGGCGCCTCGTTGCGCCGATTCTGATCGCCGCGCTGGCCGGCCTGCTCGCCGCGCGAACCATACTCGCCGCGCTGGCCGTTCTGGCCGTAACCGCCATTGGGGCGACGGTCGCGATGGCGACCGCCATTGTTTTCGCGCCCACCACTGTCACGGCCATTGTCACGATTGTCGCGGCCGTTTTCCTGGTTGAGCGCCAACTCGGCCGGCATGCCCTCGATGACCGGCTGCGGGCCGGCGCCATGGCTGGCCGCTGGAACCGAAGCCTCGCCGGCATTGTTGCCGGCATTGTCGAACTCGTCGCGATCTTCATCGCCATCTTCGTCGAAATCGTCGCGGTTCTGCTGCGCATTCTGGATCGGCATCTGCGCCTGAGCGGCTGCAATGATGCGATTGTAATGCTCGGCGTGCTGGAGATAGTTTTCCGCCATCACCCGGTCGCCGGAGCTCTGCGCGTCACGGGCAAGGGTTGCGTATTTTTCGGCGATCTGCTGAGCCGATCCGCGGATCTTCACGTCCGGGCCGTTACTCTCGTAGTTGCGCGTCAGGGGATTTGGGCCCTTGCGGTTATTGTTATTGTTGTTGCCGCCGCCGCCGCTGTTGTTGCGACCGCGCATGCGCCTGTTCTGCTGTTGTGGCCTCATCCGACTCTCTTCATTTTGAAATTTTCGAACAAATCTTCACGAACGGAGGCGCTCATGCAGCCAGCCGTTTCGTTTCTTCACCGGCGTTCGCCCGCATCGATTGCGTTGGCGCCACGTGTCATCCTGTTCCGGTTACATCACTTGCCGGACGATTCCCGCACGAAGCTTGGGCGTCGTTTGCGCAAGAAGGCAGCTATTTCCAAGGAAAACCGAATCGCTAAGAGCACTGCCTGCTTCGTCTCATCCGGTTAAGGCGACCCTAGCCGCATTCCCCGGCATTGCCAAGCGGTTTTTTCGCACTGCATCACGGGCTTTGTCTGTTCCTCGATCAGAACCTGTGTTCAAAGACCAGAACCCTGTCATTTCCGCCCAGATCGCCAAACACCCCAGCCCGCCAATAGCCGGCTCTAGAAAAAATGTCCGTGACCTCGTCGCGCTGCGTGTGGCCGATCTCGACCGCTATTATGCCCTTGAGGTCCAAAAAACCTGCCGCCTCGGCGGCAATGATCCTGTAGGGGCTCAGACCGTCAGCGCCGCCATCCAGGGCTTTGCGCGGATCGAAATCGCGGACTTCGTCCTGCAGATTTTCGATGTCTCCAGACGGTATATAGGGAGGGTTTGCGGCAATTACATGGTACCGGCCCGAAACTTTTTCGAACCAGTCGGATTGAAGCGATTTGAACCTGTCGGCTAGCCCCAGTTCCCTGGCATTGCGCACGGCGGTCGTCAACGCGTCCTGGGAAATATCGACGCCGGTGGCAACCGCGCCAGGAACGGCATCGAGCAGCGCCAGTGCGATGGCGCCGGTGCCGGTTCCAAGATCGAGGATGCGGCATTGGCCTTGCCGCTCCGCTGTCGCTTTCACGAAGGGCAGTACCGCTTCGACCAGCGTTTCGGTGTCGGGTCGCGGCTCCAGCGTCTCCGGCGACAGCGACAGGCGCAAGCCGTGGAATTCGCGATAGCCGAGAATGCGATGCGCCGGCTCGCCGGAGACGCGCCGCCCCAGGGCCGCATCGATAGCGGCAACCTCGTCGGGGCCGACCTTGCGCTCGGGATCGGCGATGGCCTGCGTGCGGGTCGTGGCGGAAAAATGTTCGACGATCAGCCTGGCGTCCAGGGCCGGATCGGGCACGCCGGCTTCTGTCAGGCGTTGCCGCGCCGCCCGCAGCAACGGCCCGAGTGCATCGGGCAAAGTGTCAGCCATCGACGCCCATGTCGGCGAGCAGCTTCGACTGATGATCGGCGATCAACGCGTCGATGATCTCGTCGAGCTCGCCCATCATCACCCGGTCGAGCTTGTAGAGCGTCAGATTGATGCGATGATCGGTGACCCGCCCCTGCGGGAAATTATAGGTGCGGATCCGCTCCGACCGGTCGCCCGAGCCGACCTGCGATTTTCGCGACTCGGAGCGCTCCTCGTCGGCCTTGCCGCGCTCCAGGTCGTAGAGCCGCGCACGCAGGATCTGCATCGCCTTCGCCCGGTTCTGATGCTGCGACTTCTCCGCCTGCACCACCATGATGCCGGTCGGCAGATGGGTGATACGGACCGCCGAATCGGTGGTGTTGACGTGCTGCCCGCCGGAGCCCGAGGCACGCATCGTATCGATGCGGATGTCTTCAGCCCGGATCTCGATGTCGACCTCTTCCGCCTCCGGCAGCACCGCGACCGTCGCCGCCGAGGTATGGATGCGCCCACCGGCCTCGGTCTCCGGCACGCGCTGCACGCGATGCACGCCGGATTCGAACTTCAGATGGGCAAAGACCCCCTTGCCCGACACGGTGGCGATGATCTCCTTGTAGCCACCAACCTCGCCCTCGCTGGCCGAGGCCGTCTCGAAACGCCAGCCGCGCGACGCCGCGTAGCGTTCGTACATACGAAACAGGTCGCCAGCGAACAGCGCCGCCTCGTCGCCGCCGGTGCCGGCGCGGATTTCGAGGATGGCGTTCTTGTCGTCGGCGGCATCCTTGGGCAGAAGCAGGATCTGGATATCCTTCTGCAACGCTTCGATGCGCTCCTCGACCCCGGGCAGATCGGCTTCAGCCAGCGCACGCATCTCGGCATCGGTGCCCTTGTCGGCAAGCATTGCCTCCAGGTCGGCCTGCTCCTGTTCGGCGGCGCGCAGTGCCCTGATCTTGGCCACCATCTCCTGGATGTCGGCATATTCCGACGCCATCCGGACATAGGCGTCCGCCGCCGGCCCGGCCGACATCTGCGCTTCAAGCATATCGAAACGCTTGACGACTTGATCCATACGGTCGCGGGGCAGGTTGATCATGGTGGGGTACTACTACAACGGAATGGAGCGGTCGTCGGCAAAGGCTTGCAGCAATGCCCGCATCGGCAGCCCCTGGGCCGGCGCCATCAGATTGTCGTCGAAGAATGCCTGCAATTCGTCCAGCGGCAGTTCCGTCAGCATCGCCTTGACCGGACCGATCGAGGCCGGCGACATCGAGATCGAGCGGTAGCCCAGGCCGATCAGCGCCATCGCGGATATGGGTTTTCCGGCGAGTTCGCCGCACAGCGTCACCGGCGTGTGGTTGCGCACGCCGGCATCGGCGATCTGCTTCAAGACGCGCAGGAACGGCGTCGACAGCGGGTCGAAGCGGTCGGAGAGCTGCGTGTTGCCGCGATCGACCGCCATGACGAACTGGAACAGATCGTTCGAGCCGACCGAGACGAAATCGACCGCCTTCATCAACTCGTCGAGCTGGAACAGCAGCGACGGCACTTCCAGCATGGCCCCAAGCTTCAGGCTGGTCGGCAGATGATGGGCAAACCGCGACAGATGCCGCACCTCGCGGTCGATGATCTCGCGCGCCTGGGCGATCTCGCCAAGCTCCGTCACCATCGGCAGCATCAGCTTCAGTTCACGCCCGCCGCTGGCCTTCAGCAGCGCACGGATCTGCGTCCTGAGCAGGCCCGGCCGGTCGAGCGTCAGCCGGATGGCGCGCCAGCCGAGCGCTGGGTTCTCTTCCTGGATCGCGCCCTTGAAGTAGGGCAGCACCTTGTCGCCGCCAATATCGATGGTGCGGAAGGTAACCGGCTTGCCGCGCGCCGCGTCGAGCACGTCGCGATAGAGCTTTTCCTGCGCCTCGGCGCGGGGAAAGGTTGAGGCAACCATGAATTGCAGCTCGGTGCGGAACAGGCCGATGCCGGCCGCGCCCGCCTCGGCGAGCTGAGGCAGGTCGACGGCCAGGCCCGCATTCATCAAGAGATCGACCTGGACACCATCCCTGGTCACCGAGGGCTTCTTGCGCAGCTCGCGGTAAACCTCCTGTCGCCGCGCCCTGAAGCGGACCTTCTCGGCATAGGCGGCTTCGAGATCGGGCTGCGGGCGCAGATGGATGATGCCCTCCTCGCCGTCGACGATGATCGCGTCGCCATTTTCCGCCATGGAAACGGCGCCCTTCATCTGGCCGGCGACGGGTATGCCCATGGCGCGCGCCACGATGACGACGTGGCTGGTCGCGGCTCCATCCTCCAGCACCACGCCGCGCAGCTTGTCCCTGGGGTAGTCGAGCAGCTCGGCGGCCCCCATCGAGCGGGCGACGATGATGGCATCCTTCGGCAGCGAGGCCGCGACATCCTCCGGTCCGCGCCCCATCAACTGGCGCAGCAGCCGATTGGCGAGATCGTCGAAATCGCTCATCCGCTCGCGCAAATAAGGATCGGTCATGTGCATCATGCGGGCGCGCATGTCGCTCTGCACCTTTTCGACCGCTGCCTCCGCGGTCAGGCCATTGCGGATCGCCTCTTCGAGCCGCCGCACCCAGCCGCTGTCGTTGGCGAACATCCGATAGGCTTCAAGCACCTGGCGATGCTCACCCTCGAAGGCGACATCGCGGCGTTCCAGCATGTCGTCGATGGAGAGCCTGAGCGAACCAAGCGATGCGTCGAGCCGCCTGACCTCCTCCTCGCTGTCCTCGTTGAACAAATTGGTGACGACGATGCGCGGCTCGTGCAGCACGACATGGCCAAGCCCGACGCCCTCGTTGAAGGACAGGCCGGTGAAGCTCACCGGACGGCGCAGGTCGAGTTCGAGCCCGGGCCGGGTCAACCGCGCCAGATCGCCGGTGGCGATCATCTCGGCGATCACCATCGCCGTGGTTTCTAGCGCCTCGACCTCGTCGTCACGGTAGTGGCGCATGGTCTTGTTCTGGACCACCAGCACGCCGAGTGTGCGCCCTGCCCGCAGCACCGGCACGCCGAGGAAGGAATTGTAGATCTCTTCTCCGGTCTCCGGCAGATAGGCGAAGGCGGGGTGCTCCTGCGCGTTGGAAAGGTTGAGCGGCCGCGCCGAGGCCGCGATGGTGCCGACCAGGCCCTGCCCCAGCCTTAGCTGCGCCAGGTGGACGGCGTTCGGGTTAAGTCCCTCGGTGCCATAGAGTTCGAGCACCGAATCGGCGCGCAGCACATAAAGCGAACACACTTCGGCGACCATGTTGGAGGCGATGTCGCGCACGATGCGGTCGAGCCGCTCCTGCGGCTCCAGCGGCTCTTGCATGAGCTCGCGGAGCCGTTTCAGCAAAACGCGCGGGCCACTGGCCGTATCACGCATCGCGGCTTCTTCTCCAATGGCATGTCAGCCGGCGCAGTTTCCCCCGCGGCCGGCACACACGCAACAACTGACTCAAGTTCTCGCTACTGCTTATCCAGACCGTAGACGGAATGCAAAGTGCGAACCGCAAGTTCCGTATAGGGACCGTCGATCAAGATGGAAATCTTGATCTCGGAAGTGGTGATGGCGCGGATGTTGATCGCCTTGTCGGCCAGCGCCTTGAAGGCGGTGGCGGCGACGCCTGCATGGCTCCTCATGCCGATGCCGATGACCGAGACCTTCGACATGCCGGCTTCAGATTGCACGACGTCATAGCCGATCGTGGCCTTCAGGCGCTCGAGCACGGCAAGCGCCTTGTCGACATCGCCGGACGGCACGGTGAAGGTCATGTCGGTGAACTTGCCGTCCTCGGAGATATTCTGGACGATCATGTCGACATTGATGTTGGCCTCGGCCAGCGGCCCGAAGATGCCGGCGGCGACGCCCGGCCGGTCGCCGACACGGCGCAGCGAAATCTGCGCTTCGTCCTTGGCGTAGGCAATTCCGGTGACGACCTGCTGTTCCACGATCTCTTCCTCGTCGCAAATGAGCGTTCCGGGCGGATTGAGCAAATCCCCCATTCCAGGCGCGTCGGGGTCGTCGAAGGACGACCGCACGAAAGTGCGCACCCTGTGCACCATGGCAAGCTCGACCGAGCGCACCTGCAGGACCTTGGCGCCGAGCGAGGCCATTTCAAGCATTTCCTCGAAGGAAATCTTGGCCAGCCGCCGCGCCTTCGGCTCGATGCGCGGATCGGTGGTGTAGACCCCGTCGACATCGGTGTAGATGTCGCAGCGGTCGGCCTTGACCGCCGCCGCGATGGCCACCGCGCTGGTGTCGGAGCCGCCGCGTCCGAGCGTGGCGATGCGGTTGTCCGGCCCGATGCCCTGGAAGCCAGCGACCACCGCCACCTGGCCCTCGCCGAAGCGCTTGATCAAAAAAGCGCCGTCAATGTCGAGAATGCGCGCCGCGCCGTGCGCGTTGTCGGTCTTGATCGGGATCTGCCAGCCTTGCCAGGACCGCGCATGCACGCCCATATTCTGCAGCGCGATCGCCAACAGGCCGGCGGTGACCTGCTCGCCGGAGGCGACGACGGCGTCATATTCGCGGGCATCGTGCATCGGCGAGGCCTCGCGTGTCCATTGCACGAGCTCGTTGGTCTTGCCGGCCATCGCCGAGACCACCACCGCGACCTCATGGCCGGCATCGACCTCGCGTTTGACATGGCGCGCTACATTGCGGATGCGGGCGATGTCGGCGACGGAGGTCCCGCCGAATTTCATCACGATGCGCGCCATGGAAGCGAAATGCCTTTGACTGGATGCCGGACCGAAGGCCGAAAAGCGGAAAGGACGTCCGGTTGAGGCCGGCCGTTGAATGCGCGGCCTCCTTAGCCAAAACAGGGACTATCCGCAAGGACCGTGGGCAAGCGCCGGAAATCCCGCCGCCTGGCTCGACCTGTGGATAACAGCATTTTGATGCGCCGGGGCGGTGGCACCTTTGGTCGGCAGTGGCCGGCCGGCGAAAATTGCTGCCTTGACTTTCCTGCCCCCACGCCCGACTTCCTAGCGCACCAGAGCGCGATCAGCAAAAGTGGTTTTGCGTCCGATCGCGCTCTGAACTTTTGAGTCTGCGGGAGACGAAGCCATGCCAGAGCCGCGACGATCGACGATCGATGCCGGAGAAGTGGAACGCTTTTCCGCTCTTGCCGCCGAATGGTGGAACCCGAACGGCAAGTTCCGCCCGCTGCACAAGTTCAATCCGATCCGGCTTGCCTATATCCGCGACCAGGTGGCGTCGCGTTTCGGCCGCGACCCGCGCGCGGCGAGGCCGTTCGAAGGCCTGCGCTTCCTCGATATCGGCTGCGGCGGCGGGCTTTTGTGCGAGCCGATGGCGCGGCTTGGCGCCGAAGTGGTCGGCGCCGACGCATCCGCGACCAACATCGAAGTGGCCAGGCTGCATGCGGCGGAGGTCGGCGTGACGGTGGATTATCGCGCCACGACGGCCGAGGATCTCGCCGATTCCGGCGAGAAATTCGATGTCATCCTCAACATGGAAGTCGTCGAACATGTCGCCGACATCGACCTGTTCGTGGCCAAATGCGGCGAGATGGTCAAGCCGGGCGGCATCATGTTCGTCGCCACCATCAACCGCACGCTGAAGGCGCTGGGCCTGGCCATCATCGGCGCCGAATATGTGCTGCGCTGGCTGCCGCGCGGCACGCACCAGTTCGGCAAGCTGGTGCGTCCCGAAGAGCTCGAAAAGGCGCTCGCCGGCGCCGGGCTTGCCATCATCGACCGCACCGGGGTCGTCTACCATCCGCTCGCCGACCGCTGGCAGCGGTCGAAGGACATGGACGTCAACTACATGGTGCTGGCGGAGAAGGGACCGGTCTGACCCTTCTCACGCCGCCTGGCTTTGCGCCTTCGTGGTGGTTTGGCGTTGTGCTCTCGTGGTGATGAACACGCCGGCGACGGTGATAGCCGCGCCCGCCCAGGTCAGAAATTGATAGCGCTCGCCAAGGAAGATCGTGCCGGCGAACAAGCCGACCGCGGCCGCGACATAGCCGATCTGGCTGAGATAGACAGGGCCGCCGACTGCCTGGAGCCGGAAGAAAACCGCGAACATCGTCGCCGCCGACGCCATCTGCGCGACGCTCACCAATGGCACGCCGCCGAGCGAACCGAACGCACCGGCGCCCAGCAGAACCATGATCCCTGCAAACAGCATTACCGCCGACGCCAGATGGCTGCCGGCCGCTAGCTCGATCGGGCCGGTACCTTCGGGCCAGTCGACAGTGCGGTAGATGTTGCCGACGGCCAGGCTGACCGGGATAAGCAGCCCCGCCGCCACCCAGAGGAAGTCTGCCGGTTGGCCGGCCTCGCCACGCGTCACCGCCACCATGACGGCTCCGATGAAGCCGACCGCAATGCCGGCGACGCCGAGCAGGTTGGGGCGCCTGACGCCGAGCAGGATCGAGAACACCAGCGTAATCACCGGCGACAGTGTGAACATGATGCCGGTGTAGCCGGCGCCGAGATGCGGGATGGCCGAGAACATCAAGAGATTGGGCAATGCGTAGGACACCGCCGCGGTGACGAAGAAATAACGCAGCTTGTGCGGGGTGAGCCATATGCGTTGCCCACGCAGCAGCAAGGCGCACAAAAGCACACCGCCGGCGCCGAACGAGATGACAAAAGCCCAGACCATGGCCGGGACGCCCGCAGCCGTCGCCAGCTTGCCGAACGGCAGGGTCAGGCCGAGCAGCCCACCGGTGACGACCAGAAGGCCGAGCGCCGAATCCCAGAGAAATTTCATTATGTTTCCTCGATCGCGACGAGGTGACCAGCAAAAGCAGCCGGGCGAATGAACCAGTTCGGGAAAATTGGCTGACTCAGTTGCGGTCGTCTGGGAAGCTTGGAATCGGCATGAACTCGACGCCGTCCTCGACGAGGCTTTTTGCCTCCTCGAGCGTCGCCTCGCCATAGATGCCGCGCGGATCGCTTTCGCCGAAATGGATCTTGCGCGCTTCCTCGGCGAATTTGTCGCCGACATAGTCGGCGTTCTCGCGCACTTTCTCGGCCATCGCCTTCAATTGCGCCAGCGCCTGCTTCTGCGCCTCGCCCATGGCAAGCGCGATCTTTTCCTGTTTGCGCCCGGTCGAGACGGCCGGCGCCATCAGCGCCTTTTCTATTTTGCGCGAGCCGCAGGCCGGGCAATCGACGAAACCACGCTTCTTCTGGGTGTCGAAATCGTCGTTGCTGCGGAACCAGGCTTCGAATTCGTGGTCATGGTCGCAGATCAGGGAAAAGCGGATCAAGACGCCGCACCCCTGAGAGGCAGTGCCTCGGCCGATCCGCCGTTCACCGCAAAATCCCGCGCATTTTTCAGGTTTGGGATCTTCTTGCGCGCAGCAAGCGACTGCGCCGGATCAATCTCGGCGACGATCACTGTCGGCTCGTCATGCGCGGCTTCAGCGACGATGCGGCCCCAGGGATCGACGATCAGCGAGTGGCCATAGGTCTCGCGGCCGTCCTCGTGCAGTCCGCCCTGCGCAGCGGCCACGACATAGGCGCCGTTTTCGATGGCGCGTGCCCTGAGCAACACGTGCCAGTGCGCCTCGCCGGTTTGCCGGGTGAAGGCAGCGGGTACGGAAAGCAGATCGGCGCCGGCCAGCGCCTCGGCGCGGAAAAGTTGCGGAAAACGCAGATCGTAGCAGACGGCGAAGCCCAGCCTCGCACCATCGATCCCAACGCCGCTGATCTCGGTCACGACGGCCTCTGTGCCAGGCTCATAGGCGGCGGATTCGCGCCAGCTTTCGCCATTGTCGAGATCGACGTCGAACATGTGGATCTTGTCATAGGTGGCAAGCGTGGCGCCATCCGGACCGAACAGCAGCGCGCGGTTGGCGAGCTTGCCGTCGGCGCGCAGGATGGCGGTCGAGCCGATATGGAGGAAAATACCAAGTTCTTTCGCCAGCTTTCGTGCGGTCGCGACGATGATGTCCTTGTCCTCGGAGGTGAAGGAGGTGGCTCTTGCCTCTTTATCGCGGACCAGCGCACCGGTCATTTCCGGGGTCTGGATATAGGCCGCGCCCTGGCTTGCCGCCTCACGCACCAGCCGCTCCAGATCGACCGCATTGCGCTCGGGACTGGTGCCCGAACGCATCTGGATCGCCGCAGCCTTGAAAGCACCCATGGTCATGTCCTCGAATTCGCCGAACCGTTGGCGAGAAGTTTGTCCAGCCGGCCCTGCGCCTCCAGCTCGTGAAGGTCGTCACAGCCGCCGACATGCGTGTCGCCAATGAAAATCTGCGGAAAGGTCGAGCGGCCGCGCGCGCGGGAAATCATTTCCTGGCGCAGCTCCGGCGAGAAGGATGCGTCATGTTCGGTATAGGCGACGCCCTTGCGCTCAAGCAGCCGCTTGGCCGCGCTGCAATAGCCGCACATCATCCGAGTGTAGATCGTCACATCGACCATCTGTCAGCAATCCTGCCTTTCCCTCAAACCTATATAGTCGCGGACTCGTCCGCCCGAAAGTCCCCCGGCAGCACGCGCGCGAAGGTCAGCACGTCGACCGCCCCGGCCCCGCCCTTCTTCAACGCCTTGGTGACCGCGCGGACGGTGGCGCCGGTGGTATAGACGTCGTCGATCAAAAGCACCCGGCGGCCGGCGATCTCGATTTCCGCCTCGCCGGGCACTCTGAATGCGGCACGCACATTCTCTTCGCGCTCGTGCCGCTCCAGCCCGACCTGCTGGCGGGTGAGCTTGACACGGCGGATCGCCGAGGGCGCGAAAGGCAGGCCGCCAAGCTGCGACACCGCCCTTGCGAGCTCCGCCGACTGGTTGAACTGGCGCCTGAAAAACCGCCGCCAATGCAGCGGCACCGGCACGACCACATCGGCTTCCGCGATCAATTCGGCGCCGGCGCGCAGCATCCAGCGCGCCATCCATGGCGCCAGATCGGTGCGATCCTGGTATTTCAACCCTTGCACCATCTGGCGGGCGACACCCGAATAGGCCACTGCCGCCCGCGCCCGCTCGAACGGCGGCGGGTCGGCGATCGCCTCGGCGGACAAGAACCCATCGCCCATGTGATGGGTGAAGGGCGTACCCATCACCGGGCACCAGGGCCGCTCCAGAAGCCTGAGTTTCGGCCAGCAGGCGCCGCACAGCACGCCGGGCTGCGAGACATGCCGGCGGCAGCCGGCGCAGACCGGCGGAAACAGGATGCGCGCCGGCCAGTCCAATGCCTTTCGAGCAATGCTCCTGATCGCAATATGCTTGATCTCTGGCATGGGATCGGCCACGTGGTTGGTCCTGCGCGCCACTATATCCAAGCGCGAGAGAACAGGAACCTGCCCGTTGCAACCTATAATCGATATCCCGCTGTGGCTGGCGCACAAGCGCCGGGCATTGGCCGACCCCGTCAGCGGTGCGGATTTCCTGATGCGCCGGGCAGCCGAGGACCTTGCCGAGCGGCTGGGCGCCGTCGAGCGCGAATTTAACAGGGCGGCCGTCCTGTTTTGCCAGACGCCGGCCGCCACCGGCGTGCTCGCGGCAAGCGGCAAGGTGACGGACATGGTGCGCGTCGAGGCGGACGCGGCTTTCCTCAAGGGCGAGGCGGGACTGGTCTCACCGTTGGAAACCGTGCCGTTCGAGCCGGAAAGCCTCGACCTCGTTGTGTCGCTTCTGTCGCTGCAGGCGATGAACGACATTCCCGGCATGCTGGTGCAGGTCCGCCGCGCGCTGAAGCCGGATGGTCTTTTCCTCGGCGCCTTTGCCGGCGCCGGCTCACTTTCCGAGCTGCGCGAAAGCCTGCTGGCCGCCGAGACCGAGCTTTATGGAGGCGCCAGCCCGCGCGTCATCCCGTTCACCGACGTGCGCGACGCCGGCGCGCTCCTGCAACGTGCCGGCTTCGCCTTGCCGGTCGCCGATGTCGAGACGGTGACGGTGCGCTACGATTCCCTGTTCGGCCTGATGGCGGACCTGCGGGCCATGGGCGAGACCAGCGCGCTAGTCGACCGCAGCCGCCGACCGGGGACGCGAAGGCTGTTTGGCCGCGCGGCCGAAATCTATGCCGAACGATTTTCGGATGCCGATGGCCGTGTCAGGGCGAGTTTCCCGATCGTCTGGATGTCAGGCTGGGCGCCCGACGCCTCGCAGCAAAAACCGCTGAAGCCGGGCTCGGCGAAAATCTCGCTGAAGACAATACTGGAAAATCCCGGCGGGCATTGACCGGATTTTACGGATTCAGGTGCCCGGTCGTGATCACGGCGCGAAAGCATTCACAAGCTTGCTGTTGCTGTCGCTGAACAGCCATTCGATGGCATCGAATACCTGGCTGGCCCCGGCAACGATGCCGAGCGACAGCACGGTTACGATCAGCCCGTATTCGACGACCGTCGCGCCGGTCTCGTCTTCCAAAAACCGTTGCAGCACTGTTTTCATGACCGTCGACCCCGCTTGCCACGACCCTAGCGCCGACCTGTTAAGAAAGGTTAACGGCAAAGGCTTAACAGGCGATGAACCGGCGGCATTCTCGAAATATGTCAACTATGCATGTCGCATGAAGAGCGCCGGTGGCATGATGCGCTTTTCGATCAGCACTCGCCGCTGTGCCTGCCATTGCTGATGACGCAGACCGAACTGGGCAGCGGCTGCAGCACGCTCCTGCGCAGCGTGTAGGTGTCGCGACGGCCGATCGAAGCCGTGCTCATCATGTCGACGCCGGCAAGATCGTCGCCGGTGGCTTGCAATCGCATCCGGCTGTCGAGGTAAGGCGTCGCGAACAAGGCCAGGGCCACCGCGGCCGAACCGAACAGCAACGTGAGGCGCAACAGGCCCATGCCCGCTTGGCTGGCGCCACGCAAACGGTCGGGCCGGATCGAGTCCCAGTCCCTGTCGAGGCTCATGCAATCGCTCCCCGGTGAAATCGGCGCTTTGCCTCAACTTTTCACGGCAAGATAAATCTTTCATTAACGCTGCGTGAAACAGGGGCCGGCAACAGTCCGGCTTACAGCAGGTCGATGAGGAACTGGATCAGCGGCGCGTCGGCCGGCGGCATCGGAAAGTCGCGCATCTGGCGCGGCCGCACCCATTTCAACGCCTGGCCTTCCTTCGGCTGGGCGATGCCACGGAAGCGGCGGCAGACAAACAGCGGCATCAGCAAGTGAAAATCGTCGTAGGGGTGGCTGGCG
Organism: Mesorhizobium sanjuanii; assembly: GCF_002529485.1. Lineage (NCBI taxonomy): Bacteria > Pseudomonadati > Pseudomonadota > Alphaproteobacteria > Hyphomicrobiales > Phyllobacteriaceae > Mesorhizobium > Mesorhizobium sanjuanii. The sequence goes on along the minus strand of NZ_NWQG01000166.1, from coordinate 2,303 downwards.
AAGGTGAGTGGCGCGAGACAAGGGATTTCGGTCTCGATGCCGATTTCCTCATGGAGCTCGCGGATGAGGCATTGTTCCGGCGTCTCGCCGGGCTCGACCTTGCCGCCGGGAAATTCCCACAGGCCGGCGAGTTGCTTGCCTTGCGGCCGCTGCGCCAGAAGCACACGACCATCGGCATCGACCAGCGCGCAGGCCGCGACCAGGAGCAGGCGCTTGCCGGCGGGGCTCGCGCCGGTCATGCGCCGGGCGGCCGGCGATAGTGATAGCGATAGACTTCCTCGAAGCCCAGCGAACGGTAGAGCGCCAGCGCCGGCGCATTGCCGGCCTCGACCTGCAGCCAGGCTTCGCGGGCGCCGCGCAGCCGCGCCCATTTCAGCGCCGACAGGATAAGATTGCGGCCATGGCCCTGGTTGCGCACCGATTTGTCGGTGGCGACCTCGAACAATCCGGCAAGATCGCCATCATGGACGCAGATCAGCGTCGCCAGCGGCTCGTTGCCCTCCTCGAGCGCGAACAGCCCGGCCTCGGGCTGGATCGCGCCGATGATCTCCGACAGGCCGGGGCGCAGCGACACGTCCGAACCGCTGACCTTGAGCGACGCGCCGATGAAACGGCTGATGTCCTTCAGCGGGATCTGGTCCATGGCCGGGTCGAGTTGCGCATCCGCCAACGGCAGGCGCATCACCAGCGATTCGTCGAATATGCTCCAGCCTTCCTTGTCGAGGTGACTGGACAGATCGGGTCCCGACAGTGGCGAGATGCGGAAGGTCAGCGGCCTGCCATAGGCGTCGAAACGCCGGCTGGCGCGGCCGATGCGCTCGGCAATGTGCTGGGTATCGCCCGGATCGAGGGGGTTGACCGAATTCAGCCGCTTGGCCGGATGGCCAGCTGTCAGCCGTACCACCCAGGTGCCATCATAATGGACGGCCGCCGCCGGCCAGGCACGAAAGCCGGCCGCCTCGTAGCGGCGGACGATGGCGAGCATGCTTGCCGGATGTCTGGAAACCAATGTCATCAGCTCCGCCAAATACCTCAGCTGCGATAATCGCCATTGATGGCGACATATTCCTTGGTGAGGTCGCAGGTCCACACCGTCGCCTTGCCGCGGCCGATGCCGATATCGGCGCGGATGCGGATTTCGTCGCGCTTCATATAGGCCGATGTCGCCTCTTCCGAATAGGCCGGATCGCGCTCGCCCTCATGCGCCAGCCTGTTGTCGCCGAACCAGATCGACAGAAGGTCGCGGTCGGCCGGTTCGCCGGCCTTGCCGACGGCCATGACGACGCGGCCCCAATTGGCGTCTTCGCCGGCGACCGCCGTCTTGACCAGAGGCGAATTGGCGATGGAAAGCGCGATGCGCTTGGCCGAGCGCGCCGATTTCGCCCCGGTGACGGTGACTTCGACCTGCTTGCGCGCGCCCTCGCCGTCGCGCACCACCTGCAGCGCCAGCGATTTCAGCACCTTGCCGAGCGCGCGGCGGAATGCAGCGAGGCGCGCATCCCGGGGATCGCTGATCACGGGCGCGCCGCGCCTGACGGCGGCACCCGTGGCGAAGATCAGCAGCGTGTCGCTGGTCGAGGTGTCGCTGTCGACGGTGACCGCGTTGAAGGTCTTGGCCGTGCCGCGCGACAACAGATCCTGCAGCACGGGTGCTGCGATCGCTGCATCGGTGGCAATGAAGGACAGCATCGTTGCCATGTCGGGCGCGATCATGCCGGCGCCCTTGGCGATGCCGTTGATGGTGACGTCGGCATCGCCGAGCTTGACGGTCGCGGTCGCCACCTTCGGATAGGTATCGGTGGTCATGATCGCCTTGGCGGCTTCCGTCCACAGTTCCGGCTTGCCGTCCTTGACCAGCCCGGCGAGCAGATGGCTGAACTTGCCGGCGTCGAGCGGCTCGCCAATGACGCCGGTGGAGGCCAGGAACACCTCGCCTGGCGTGCATCCCGCCGCCTTGGCCGCCGCCTCGCCGGTCATGGCCGTGGAGGTCCGGCCCTTCTTGCCGGTGAAGGCATTGGCGTTGCCTGAATTGACGACGAGCACGCGCGCCTTGCCCTGCCCCAGATTCTGCCGGCAGAAATCGACCGGCGCCGACGGGCATTTCGATTTCGTGAACACACCGGCCACCGTGGTGCCGGCATCGAAGACCATGGCCAGGAGGTCGGTGCGGTTCTTGTATTTTATCCCGGCCTCGGCGGTGGCGATGCGCACGCCCTCGATCGCGGGCATCTTGGGATATTTCTTCGGCGCGAGCGGCGAAATCGTCGTGGACATGGGGGCCTCGGGCGGGAAAACGCGGGGGG
>NZ_NWQG01000165.1:0-8223 GCF_002529485.1 Mesorhizobium sanjuanii | reverse complement strand
TTCACACCAGCTGCTTTACAAGTTGCGTGCCAGTTTGAAGAGATAGCCTGACTTTTGGTTGCGAATTGATGATAAACTATTGATTTTATTATCTAAATAATTTTCTGATGGAAATCAGGCGACAATCGAAGTTGTTTACGCTAATGTCAGAGAACTGATATAAAATTATCTTAGTTTATACTAGAAGATAAAATGCGAAGACGCGTGGCGATAGGCATTCTCGGCACCACGCTCGATGCAAGCGGGCGGGATGATCGCTGGAAAAGGTGGCGGCCAACGGTTGCGCTGTGCCAGCAGCCGGGGCTGTTCATCGATCGGCTGGAACTCATCCACGATTTGCATTCGCAGCGATTGGCCACTCAGATCATCGCCGACATAGAACAGGTTTCGCCGGCGACCGAAGTTCGGTCGCATATCGTCGGCATGAAGGACCCCTGGGACTTCAGCGAGGTCTATACCGGACTGCGCGACTTTGCCCGCGCCTATCAATTCGATCCCGAGAAGGAAGACTATTTCGTCAACATCACCACCGGCACGCATGTCGCCCAGATATGCTGGTTCCTGCTGACCGAAGCGCGCTTCATCCCGGCGCGCCTGCTTCAGCTCTCGCCACGCAAGGAAGGTGGTGATTATCCCACCGGCAGCCATTCGATCATCGATCTCGACCTGTCCCGCTACGACGCGATCGCCACGCGCTTTGCCGCCGAACGCGACGAGGCGACGTCCTTCCTGAAGTCGGGCATCGCCACGCGCAATCCCGCCTTCAACCAGATGATCGACCAGATCGAGAAGGTGGCGATCAGGTCGCGTGCGCCTGTGCTGCTCACCGGCCCAACAGGCGCCGGCAAGTCGCAACTGGCCCGGCGCATTTACGAACTCAAGAAGGCGCAACGACAGGTGTCCGGCGCTTTCATCGAGGTCAATTGCGCCACGTTGCGCGGTGACCAGGCGATGTCGACGCTGTTCGGCCACATCAAGGGCGCCTTCACCGGTGCCCACAACGAGCGCGCCGGGCTGATGAAATCGGCCAACAAGGGCGTCCTGTTTCTCGACGAGATCGGCGAGCTCGGTCTCGACGAACAGGCCATGTGCCTGCGCGCCATCGAGGAAAAGCGTTTCCTGCCGGTCGGCGCCGATCAGGACGTCATGTCGGATTTCCAGCTTCTCGCCGGCACCAATCGCGATCTGTCGATCGGCGTGAAGGAGGGCAAGTTTCGCGAGGATCTTTTTGCTCGCCTGAACCTGTGGACCTTCCAGCTTCCAGCCCTGCGCGACCGCAAGGAGGACATAGAGCCTAACCTCGAATTCGAGCTCCGCCGGTTCGGCGAGCGCGAGGGGCAGAATGTCACCTTCAACAAGGAGGCGCGCGAGTTCTATTTGAGATTCGCCATGGCGCCTGATGCCATGTGGCGAGCGAATTTCCGCGACCTCTCGGCCTCCGTCACGCGGATGGCCACTCTGGCCCCGCTTGGCCGCATCAACGAAGAAGCCGTGCGCGACGAGATCGAGCGACTGACGGCGCTGTGGCGGGCCGGCGACTCCAGCGACCGGGAAGCGATCCTGCTGGACGTTCTCGGTCCCGACCGCCAAAGCCGGATCGATATGTTCGATCGGGCGCAGCTTGCCGCCGTACTTGAAGTTTGCCGCAACAGCAAATCCATCAGTGCGGCTGGGCGAAAACTGTTCGCGGTCTCGCGGCTGCAAAAGACCAGCGGCAACGATGCCGACCGGCTGCGCAAATATCTCTCGCGGTTCGATCTGAGCTTCGAGGACGTGGCCCGAAGCTGATCAAGATAGCTCGCTCGCGTCCGTGGTCAGGAGACAGCGTCGAAAACCACCCTCTGGGCAAGGCCGCCGCCCGGGCGGTTCTCCAGGGTGATGGTGCCGCCGTGGCGTTCGATGATTTCCTTGGCGATGGCGAGGCCGAGGCCGGCGCCTGGAATGGACTGCCTGCGGCCGGGATCGACGCGAAAGAAGGGCTCGAACGCCTTGCCGAGCTGCTCCGGCGGAATGCCGGGTCCGCGATCGGCGATGGTAAGGGTGGCGCGATTGTCGGCCGCGGACAGGGAGATGCCGCAGCCCTTGCCATGCGTGGCGGCATTGACGATCAGGTTGCGCAGCGCGCGGCGCAGGCCGAGCGCGCCTGCCCTGACCGAGACCTTGTCGAGATGGCCAACCGACACGGCATGGCCGAGCGAAATCATCTCGGCCTCGATGTCGTGGACCAGCCGGTCCAACTCGACCGGCTCGACGGCATCCTGGTCGACCTCCTCGCGCACCAGCCTGATGGCGCTGTCGGCGATGCGGTCGAGTTCGTCGAGGTCGTGAAGCCATTTCTCCCGGTCGTCGTCGAGGAATTCGGCCCGCAGCCGCATCCGCGTCATCGGTGTTCTCAAATCATGTCCGGCGGCTGCGACCAGCCGCATGCGGCTTTCCATGGCGGTCTTCAGCCGGGACGAGAGCTGGTTGAGCGCATGCGCCGTCGCCTTGACCTCGGCAGATCCCACTTCCGGCACCGTCGCCAGTACGCCATCCGACCCGATCTTGGAGACGGCGGCCTCCAGCATTTCAAGCGGCCGGATCAGCACAGAGGTGAAATAGACCGAGACGGCCGTGGCGCCGGCCACGATCAGCGAGATCCAACCGGCAAGAACCAGCCATTCGCGCCCTGGTGGCTTGACGTGCGGAACCTTCATGATGGCCCAACGGTTGTCGGGCAGGCGCACCGATGCAAGCTGACCGGGTTCTTCCGCCTTCTCGCTGACGACGGCCGAAACGTCGAGGCCCCGGCGGTGCAGGATATCGTTGAGCATCGCCGTTTCCGCCCGGTCCACCGTGCCACCAGCCGGATGGTCGCTCAGTTCCACCGGGAAGACGTCCGGAATTTGGCTAGGGCGCAGCCGCATCACGATTTCCACCTGCTGGGCGACCCAGGGCATGGTCAATTCCGGCGGTGGCGCGCCGCCGCGCACGCTGATGACGGCGGCCGTCGCCAGGCCGACCACGCCGACGATCGAAGCGACCAGCAACAGGATGAGACGCCGGCGCAGCGAGTTCATGCCTCGGCCTCCACCGTATCGACGCGCGCGGTGAGCTGGTAGCCGCCATTGCGCACGGTCTTGAACAGCGGCACGTCGCCGGCGTCGGCGAATTTGCGGCGCAGCCGGCTCATCAATACGTCGACCGAGCGTTCGAGCGGGTCGCGCTCGCGGCCCTGCGTCAGATCGAGCAGCTGGTCGCGCGACAGGAGTCGGCCGGGGCGGTCGAGAAACACCTGCAGCAGGTCGAACTCGGCGCCGGTAAGATCGATGAGCGCGCCCTCGGCATCGGTCACCTTGCGGGTGTCCGGCTCCAGCCTGTAGCTGGCGAAGCGGTAGATGCGCGGGCGCTGCGCAGCCGGCGCCTCCTCGGGCGCTGAGCGCCTGAGCACGGCGCGGATGCGGGCGGTGAGCTCGCGCGGATTGAACGGCTTGCCGAGATAGTCGTCGGCGCCGAGCTCAAGGCCGATGATGCGGTCGACATCCTCCTTCAGCGCGGTCAGCAGGATGACCGGAATGTGTGGTTTGCGGTCATGCAGGCTGCGGCAGATATCGAGCCCCGAACCATCGGGCAGCATGACGTCGAGCACGATCAGGTCGAACTGGCCCGAACCGAGCTTCTGCTCGCATTCGCGACGGTCGGCCGCGACCGAGACGCGAAAGCCCTGGCCGTCCAGGTAGCGCTGGAGAAGGGTCCTGATCTCGCGATCGTCGTCGACGACGAGGATATGGGGTTGTGACTGCATTGCCGTGCCGTTCCGCCTTGCTTGCCGTTGATTATAGGGAGAGCCGAGCCCAAGCGGCATGGAAAATTGTCACCGAATGTTTCCGACCGGCCGCGAGAAACATTCGGAAACAAATTGCCCTTTTGCGGAAACCTTCGGCAACAGAGCGAAGCGAAGGGGAAAAGGAGGCCTCCTATTCTGCCGCTATCCGAAGCATGCGGGAAAGGATTACATCATGCAAAGCAGACTTCTTGCTCTCGGCCTCTTCTCGGCCGCGCTCATCCATCCGGCGCTGGCGCAGCCGACCGAACCTGCCGGCGGACCCGGCGGGGAGCTTCCGGTTGTCGCGATGCAGGACGGCGCGAATGACGGCGCGATGCCGTGGCCCGGTCCACACCGGTCGATGCGGTCGGGACCGGAAGACCCGCAACAGTTCGGTCCTCAAGGCATGGGGCCGCACGGTTTGAGACCGCTTGGCATGGGGCCGCGCCGCATGGGGCCGCCGCCGGAAATGCTCGCCGCCCGGCTTTCCGCGCTCGAGACCCGCATCGGCATCAGGACGGAGCAGCTCGACGCCTGGCGCGACTATACCAGCGCGCTGCAGGCGATGCTGGCGCAGCCCGATCATGGCCCGGGTGGCGCCAACCCGGAAGCGCCCGGCGCCAAGGCTCCGCGCGCCTTCGCTTTCCAGGAAAGATTGGCAGACGATCTAACCCAACGCGCAGCCTCGGCTGCAAAGCTGAAGGAGGCGATTGCCACGCTTCGCGTCAAGCTGACGCCCGAACAGCTCGAAATCCTTGCTTCGGCGGACAGACCTCATGGACCACCCCGAGGGCCATGGGACAATACGCCGGATGATGCAGCCGGCCCCGGAGGCCTGCCCGATTCTGGCAGGCCGCTTCCGCCACCCCTACCCCGGACGGGCGGGCAACGCTGACCGGCTGCACCGGCCGGCCCGTTTGGCCTACCCCGCGATCGGGCCGGCCGGCCTTTTGTGAAAGAGACTTCCATGTGGGAGATGTTCCTGATGCTGCGGCTGCTGATGGCGGCCGCGCCCGAACAGCATCGCCGTGGTTCGGCGGCGACGCTGCGGTCGCTGCAGGCCTTCACCGGCGCCACCAGGCTCGTCTTCGGTACCTGGCGGCTTTCGCTCGGCGCTCCCCTTGAGAGAACCGGTCCAACCGACGGCAAAAAAGCCCATGGTCGCCAATTCATCGCGCAAGATGATCCTGGTGGCGCTGCCGCTGTCGGTCGGCGGTGCTCTGGGCTTCTTGCTGATCACCGGCAAGGCACTTGGCATATCGCCGCTGATCTGCTGATGGGCACCGCGGCCAAAAACTCGATCCTGCTCGTAGAGTACGCTCTGGTGGCGGAGAAGGAGCGCGGCATGAGCCGCTTCGAGGCACTGCTCGACGCCGCGCGCAAGCGGGCGCGGCCGATCGTCATGACGTCGATCGCCATGGGCGCCGGCATGTTGCCGATCGCGCTTGGCATCGGCGCCGACGCCGAGACGCGCGCGCCGATGGCGATCGCCGTGATCGGCGGACTCATCTCCTCGACCCTGCTCAGCCTCGTCTACGTGCCGGTGGTCTACACCATCATGGATGACATCCAGCGCTTCCTCGGCCGGCATCTCAGCCGGCTGCTGGTGGAACCATCCGATGCCGGCAGTCAGGCGGCTTCAGTAATTTCAGGGAAAGATCCAGGCCATGCGCATCCAGTCTAGTCAGTCTCCGCTGCCGGTACGCCGGCTCGCGCCCTGGGCCGGAATGCTGTGCGCGGCGCTTCTTCTGGCTGCCTGCTCGCAGGAGCAGAGCAACGCCCCTGCAGGCATGGGCGGTGTCGGCAAACCCGAGGTCGGCGTCGTCACCTTGCATCCGCAATCGGTGGCGATCACCGCCGAGCTGCCGGGGCGCACCGCGGCTTCGCTGATTGCCGAGGTCCGGCCGCAGGTGAATGGCATCATCCAGCAGCGGCTGTTCAAGGAGGGCAGCGAAGTGGTGGCGGGGCAGCCGCTCTACCTCATCGATCCGGCAAGCTACAAAGCGGACTATGACAGCGCCGTCGCGGCCCGGCAGAAGGCGGAGGCCGCCTTGCCTTCCGCGCAGGCCAAGTTCGACCGCTATGCCGGGTTGCTGAAGCAGAACGTGGTCTCGAAACAGGATTATGACGATGCCGCCGCCACGCTTGCACAGGCCCAGGCGGATGTGGCGTCGGCCAAGGCCAGCGTCGAGACCGCGCGCATCAGTCTCGACCGCACCTCGATCACCGCGCCGATCGCCGGCCGCATCGACAAATCCACGCTGACCCCCGGGGCGCTCGTAACCGCCAACCAGGACACCGTGCTGACCACCATCCGTGCGCTCGATCCGATCAATGTCGATGTCACGCAGTCGAGCACCAATCTGCTCAATCTGCGCCAGGCCATTTCGGAAGGGCGGCTGAAGTTCAGCGGCCCCAATGTCAGCGTCAAGCTGAAGCTCGACAACGGCACCATCTATGCGCAGACCGGCAAGCTGGAATTCTCTGGCGCCAATGTCGACCAGACGACCGGCACTTTCGCGCTGAGAGCCGAGTTCCCCAATCCGGACCGCCTGCTTCTGCCCGGCATGTATGTGCGGGCCCTGGTTGAGGAGGGCGTCGCTCAGAACAGTTTCCTGGTGCCCCAGCGCGCCGTCAGCCGCAACACCAAGGGTGAGGCGACGGCGATGGTCATCAATGCCGAAGGCAAGGTCGAGACCCGCGTGCTGGCCGTGCGCAACAGCGTCGGCAACAACTGGCTGGTGGATTCAGGCGTCGGCGATGGCGACCGCGTCATCGTCGAGGGCATGCAGCTCGTGCGCGCCGGTGGCGATGCAACCGCAGTCGAAGTGACGATCGACGAGGCGACCGGAGAGATCGAGGAGCGTCAATCCTCGGCCGCGCCCGCTCCCATGCAGGCAGCCGATAGCAGCCAGAAACCGGCGCAAGGCGCCTCAAGCAGCAACTGAGGCACGTCATGTCCGCGTTCTTCATCAACCGGCCGATCTTTGCCTGGGTGATCGCCATCGTGATCATGCTGGGCGGTCTGCTGGCGCTCACCTCGCTGCCGATCTCGCAATACCCGCAGATTGCGCCGACCACGGTCAATATCAGCGCGACCTATCCCGGCGCCGATGCCCAGACCGTGGAAAATTCGGTGACCAAGGTCATCGAGCAAGGCATGACCGGCATCGACAATCTCGACTACATGACGGCGACGTCGACCTCGACCGGTTCGGCCTCTATCACGCTGACCTTCACCACTGCCGCAGATCCCGACACCGCCCAGGTGCAGACGCAGAACAAGCTGCAACTGGTGCAGTCGCAATTGCCGCAGGTGGTGCAGAGCAACGGCATCACCGTTTCCAAATCGTCGACCGGCTTTCTGATGGTCATCGGCTTCGTCTCCAGCGACGGCAAGATGAACTCGACCGATCTCGCCGACTATGTCGACGCCACCGTCAACGACACGCTGAAACGCGTCGAGGGTGTCGGCTCGACGCAGCTTTTCGGCTCCGGCTATGCCATGCGCATCTGGCTCGACCCGGACCAGCTCGCCAAATATGCCCTGATGCCGAGCGATGTGGCTTCGGCGATCGAGGCGCAGAACACGCAGGTTTCGGCCGGCCAGCTCGGCGGCCTGCCGGCGCGCAAGGGCCAGCAGCTCAATGCAACGGTGACCGCCAAGAGCCGGCTGCAAACCGCCGAACAGTTCCGCAACATCATCCTGAAGAGCCAGACGGACGGGTCGCTGGTTCGGCTCAACGACGTCGCCACCGTCGAACTCGGCGCCGAAAGCTATACGACACAAGCCAACTACAACGGCAAGCCGGCAGCGGGCGTCGCCGTCAATCTGGCGACCGGCGCCAACGCCATCAACACCGCCGAGGCGGTGCGCACGACGATCGCCCGGCTGAGCTCGACCTTTCCGCAAGGGGTCGAGGTCGTCTATCCCTACGACACCTCGCCCTTCGTGCGGCTGTCGATCGAGGAGGTGGTCAAGACGCTGGCCGAGGCGATCGTGCTGGTGTTCCTGGTGATGTTCATCTTCCTGCAGAATTTGCGCGCGACCATCATCCCGACCATCGCCGTGCCGGTGGTGCTGCTCGGCACGTTCGGCGTGCTGTCGCTGTTCGGCTATTCGGTCAACACGCTGACCATGTTCGCCATGGTGCTGGCCATCGGCCTGCTCGTCGACGATGCCATCGTCGTCGTCGAGAATGTCGAACGTGTGATGCAGGAGGAAGGGCTGCCGCCGAAAGAGGCGACGCGCAAGTCGATGAACGAGATCACCGGCGCGCTGATCGGCATCGCCACAGTGCTTTCGGCCGTGTTCGTGCCGATGGCTTTCTTCGGCGGCTCCACCGGCATCATCTACCGGCAATTCTCGGTGACCATCGTCTCGGCGATGGTGCTGTCCGTGCTGGTCGCGCTGGTGC
>NZ_NWQG01000164.1:0-6970 GCF_002529485.1 Mesorhizobium sanjuanii | reverse complement strand
GTGCTGTCCGTGCTGGTCGCGCTGGTGCTGACGCCGGCGCTCTGCGCCACGATCCTGCGGCCGCCCAAGGACCACGCGACGCAGAAAGGTCCGTTCGGCTGGTTCAACCGTATCTTCGACCGCGGCACAACAGCCTATCGCGACGGCTCGCACGGCATCATCAACCGGGGCAAGCGCTTCCTGGTCGTCTTCCTTGCCATCGTCATTGCCATGGGCTGGATGTTTGCGCGGCTGCCGAGTTCGTTCCTGCCGGAAGAGGATCAGGGTATCCTGATCACCAGCGTGCAACTGCCGGTCGGCGCGACGCAGGACCGGACCGAGCGCGTGCTGGCCCAAGTGACCGACCACTATCTCAAGCAAGAAAACGATGCGGTCGAAGGGGTCTTCACCGCCTCAGGCTTCGGCTTTGGCGGCGCCGGGCAGAATGTCGGCATTGCGTTCGTGCGAATGAAGGATTTCGATCAACGCAAATCGCCCGCCTTGGCCGCGCAAGCGGTCGCCGGCCGTGCGATGGGCGCCTTCTCCAGGATCAGGGACGCCCAGGTCTTCGCGCTCGCTCCGCCGGCCATCCAGGGCTTCGGCAACACCAACGGTTTCGACTTCTATCTGCAGGACGTCAATGGCGCCGGCCATGACGCGCTGATCCAGACGCGCAACCAGCTTCTGGCCCTGGCCGGGCAGAGCAAGCTGCTGGCCAACACAAGGCCCAACGGCCAGGAGGACCAGCCGCAATTTTCGGTCGACATCGACCAGGAAAAAGCCAGCGCGCTGGGTGTCAGCCTTGCCGACATCAACAACACGCTGTCGACCGCCTGGGGCAGCGACTACGTCAACGACTTCATCGATCGTGGACGGGTGAAGCCGGTTTATCTGCAGTCGGGCCCGAACTTTCGCATGCAGCCGGAAGACCTGGAGAAATGGCAAGTCCGCAATTCCAACGGCGCCATGGTGCCGTTCTCGGCCTTTGCCTCCAGCCACTGGACGTTCGGCTCGCCCAGGCTCGAACGCTACAATGGTTCGGCGGCGGTCGAGATCCAGGGCGCGGCGGCCGCCGGCGTCAGTTCGGGTGCCGCGATGGACGAGATCGACAGGCTGGTGGCGCAGCTGCCCGCCGGATATTCCCACGAATGGACCGGATTGTCGCATCAGGAGCGGCTTTCCGGCAACCAGGCGCTGTCGCTCTATGCGATTTCGGCGCTGGTCGTGTTCCTATGCCTGGCCGCGCTCTATGAAAGCTGGTCGATCCCGTTCGCGGTCATGCTCTCGGTGCCGATCGGCATCTTTGGCGCGTTGCTGGCGGCGACCCTGTTCGGCCAGACCAACGACGTCTATTTCAAGGTCGGGTTGCTGACGACGATCGGGCTGGCCGCCAAGAATGCCATCCTCATCGTCGAGTTCGCCATCGAGCGGCAGACCGCCGGCATGGGTCTCGTCGAGGCGACGCTGGAAGCGGCGCGGCAACGGCTGCGGCCGATCCTGATGACGTCGCTGGCCTTCATCCTCGGCGTGACGCCGCTTGCGATCGCCAGCGGCGCCGGCTCGGGGGCGCAGAACTCCGTCGGCATCGGCGTGATGGGCGGCATGATCGCGGCGACGGTGATCGGCGTGTTCCTGGTGCCGCTGCTGTTCGTCACGGTGCGGCGCATCTTCAGGGGCAAGGCGGCCAAGCAGGATACTGGGCAGGATACAGGCGAAACACCACCGGTAACAGCCAACCAGCAATAAGGGTTCTTCATATGACAGGTTTTGAACGTGGCTTGGTGGCCGCGAGGCGGACGGTCGTGCCGATTTTCACCACTGTCCTGCTCGTGGGATGCGTCGTCGGCCCGGATTATCAGAAGCCGCTTTTGCCGATGCCGGCGAACTGGAGCGGCCAGAAGCCGGCAAAGGCCGCCAGGCCGGCGCAACTGTCGAAATGGTGGCAGCGGCTGCGCGATCCTCAGCTGAACACGCTGGTCGAGGAAGCGGTTACCGGCAATCTCGATGTCGCTACCGCCAAGGCCAGGATCCGCGAGGCGCGCGCCAGCTATCGCCAGAGCGCCGGAACATTGTTCCCGTCCGCCGACGGCTCGGCGTCCGCCACACGCAACAAGACGGCTGCGACCGCATCGGGCGGAACTGCCAGCGATGCCTACAGTCAATACCAGGCCGGCTTTGACGCCAGTTGGGAACTCGACCTGTTCGGCGCCAACCGCAGAAGCGTCGAGGCCGCGCGCTATGGGCTGGACGCCTCCGAGGAGGAGCTGCGCTCGACGCTGCTGACGCTCGTCGGCGACGTGGCGTCCAGCTATGCGCAGGCGCGCGGCTATCAGGCTCGCATTCAGCTCGCCCGGCGCGCAGCCGCCTCGCAAAAGCAAACGGCGGTGCTCACCCGCGCCATGGCGCAAGCCGGCACGGCGACAGCGGCCGATGTCGCCAAGGCGATGGGACAGGCAAGCAGCACCGAGGCAGACGTTCCCTCGTTGGAAGCAGGCTACGCCGAAGCGGTGCATCGCCTTGCGGTGCTCACCGGCCGTCCGCCTTCCGCCTTGAACGAGCGGCTGAGGCGCAGCGCGCCGATTCCCACGCCGCGCCTGCCGATCCCGGCCGGGATTCCGGCCGACATTCTGCTAGCCCGCCCCGACGTGCGCATGGCCGAGCGGCAATACGCGCAATATACCGCCAAGATCGGCCAGGCCGAGGCGGCGCGCTATCCCTCGGTCAGCCTGACGGGAGACATCGACACGTCAGCCTTCAAGCTCGGCGATCTCGGCAAGAACTCCTCGATCGGCTGGTCGTTCGGGCCGACGCTGAGCGTGCCGCTGTTCAATGCCGGTCAGCTGAAGGCGGCCATCGATGTCGCCAAAGCCCAGCGCGATCAATATTTCATCGCCTACCAGGCCTCCGTGCTGACGGCGCTCGAGGATGTGGAAAACGCGCTCGTTGCGCTATGCCAGGAGCGCATCAGGAACAGCAAGCTCGCTTCCTCCGCGAAATCCTACGCAGACGCGGCACACCTTGAAGGCGCGCTTTACAAGGCCGGGGAGACAAGCCTTCTCGAGGTGCTGGACGCTGAGCGCTCGCTATACTCGGCCGAGGACGATCTGCTGCAAAGCCGCATCGCCATCGCCACCGACTACATCGCGCTCAACAAGGCGCTCGGCGGCGGCTGGGACGGTACGATCAATGCAGCCAAGCCCGAGATCATCGATGTCAAGACTGGTCCGCGCCTGGCGTCGAAGACCTGAGGCCCAGGCCGAGAATCGACCCTTGCATTCACCACGGGGGCAGCCAGATTCGGATGCCTGGATCGGGAGCCGCTTGCCTGTCGTCATACAGTTGTCATATGTTGGTGCTAAATATCCTTAACTCTGGATGTATGGATACATGGACAAGAAAGCCGCCCTCCTTGCATTGGCAGCGCTCGGCCAGGACACCAGGCTGGAGGTCTTTCGCTTGCTGGTTCGGGCGGGCACGGATGGCATGCCGGCCGGCGAGGTCGCTTCGCGCCTCGATGCGGTGCAGAATACGATGTCGGCGCATCTGAAGGTGCTCGACCATGCCGGCCTCATCCGCGCCGAGCGCCAGGGCCGGACGATCCGCTACGTTGCCGACATGACCGGCTTTCGCGATCTGCTTGCCTATCTGATGGAAGATTGCTGCAACGGCGCGCCGGAGCTGTGCCGGCCCGTCATTCAAGCTGTCACTTGCGAATGTTGAAGGAGGATGTGTGATGAGCGAGCCATATAATGTTCTTTTTCTCTGCACCGGCAATTCGGCACGGTCGATCCTTGCCGAAGCGATCCTCAATCGTGTCGGAGCCGGCAAGTTTAGGGCATATTCGGCCGGATCGCACCCGAAGGGAGAGGTTCATCCGTTCGCCCTTCAGCTTTTGAAAACCCTCAATCACGACACGTCCTTCGCCCGTTCGAAAGACTGGCAGGAATTCGCCGTTGCCGGCGCGCCGGAGATGAACTTCGTCTTCACGGTCTGCGACAACGCGGCCAATGAATCCTGCCCGGTCTGGCCGGGCCAGCCGATGACAGCGCATTGGGGCGTGCCCGACCCGGCTGCCGTCGAAGGCACGGACGCGGAAAAGCATCTGGCCTTCGCCGAGGCCTATCGCATGCTCAACAACCGGATCTCGATCTTCGTCAGCCTGCCGATGAACAAGATCGACAAGCTCGCCCTGCAGAAGCGGCTCGATGAAATCGGCCGCAATCTGCCGAAGGTCGGCTGAGGAAGGAAGATCGTATCGTGACGGATCATGTTCTGAATACAGGCGATGCGCCGCGTCCCGGCATTGGCTTCGTCGAGAAATATCTGACGGTCTGGGTGGCCTTGTGCATCGTCGCGGGTGTGGCGCTCGGCCACCTGCTGCCGGGCCTGTTCGGCGCGATCGCGGCGGCGGAGGTCGCGAAGGTCAACCTTCCCGTGGCCGTGCTGATCTGGTTGATGATCGTTCCGATGCTTCTGCGGGTCGATTTCGGTTCGCTTGCCAAGGTCGGAACCTATTGGCGTGGTATCGGCGTGACGCTCTTCATCAACTGGGCCGTCAAACCGTTCTCCATGGCGCTGCTCGGCTGGCTCTTCGTCGGCTGGCTGTTCCGGCCCTTGCTGCCCGAGGCGCAGGTCGATTCCTATATTGCCGGGCTGATCATTCTCGCCGCCGCTCCATGTACGGCCATGGTGTTCGTATGGTCGAACCTGACGCGCGGCGAGCCGAATTTCACGCTTTCGCAGGTCGCGCTGAACGATGCGATCATGATTGTCGCATTCGCGCCCATCGTCGGATTGCTGCTCGGTCTTTCGGCAATTACCGTGCCGTGGGGCACGCTGGTGCTGTCCGTCGCGCTTTACATCGTGCTGCCGGTCATCGTCGCGCAACTCGTTCGAGCCCGGCTGCTGGCGACAAAGGGGCAGGCCGCGCTCGATGCGCTTCTCGCCAGGATGCAGCCTTGGTCGCTGTTCGCGCTGCTGGCGACGCTGGTGCTGCTGTTCGGCTTTCAGGGCGAGCAGATCATCGCCCAGCCGCTGGTGATCGCGCTGCTGGCGGTGCCGATCCTGATCCAAGTCTATTTCAACTCCGGACTTGCCTATCTCCTCAACCGCATGTCCGGCGAGCGGCACTGCGTCGCCGGGCCGTCGGCGCTGATCGGGGCGTCGAACTTCTTCGAACTGGCCGTTGCCGCCGCCATCGCGCTGTTCGGTCTGAACTCGGGCGCCGCGCTGGCAACGGTTGTCGGCGTGCTTATCGAGGTGCCCGTCATGCTGTCGGTCGTGTGGATCGTGAACCGAAGCAGAGGCTGGTACGAGCAGGGCGCCGCAGTGAGGAGCACGATGTCGACGGAAAAGGCCGCGCAATGACAATCACCATCTATCACAACCCCGGCTGCGGCACCTCGCGCAACACGCTCGCCATCATCCGGCAGTCCGGCGAAGAGCCGGAGGTGATCGAGTATTTGAAAAACCCGCCGTCGCGAGAACGGCTGGTCGAGCTCATCGCGGCAATGGGGATGACGCCGCGCGAATTGCTGCGCGAAAAGGGTACGCCTTATGCCGAACTTGATCTCGGCGACCCGAAGTGGAGCGACGATGAGATCGTCGACTTCATGCTGGCGCATCCGATCCTGATCAACCGGCCGATCGTGGTGAGCCCGCTCGGCACCATTCTGGCGAGGCCTTCGGAAGCGGTTCTCGACATCCTGCCCAATCGCGATATCGGGCCGTTTACCAAGGAGGACGGCGAAGTGGTGATCGACGCTAAGGGTAAGCGCGTCGTCTAGGTATTTCGACGTTTTTCGAAATTTGTTTTGACACCGTGACGAGCTGTACCTATCTATTTCGATGAAATTCGAAATACGAAAGAAGCCTTGGATCATGACACTGGCCGACCACGCAGGGTCCCTTCCGAACATCCAGATGGAGCAGTTCCCGGCGATTGATGAATCGGCGCTGTTCAATGTGCCCGTCGCGGCTCATAAACCTCGAATTCTGATGCTCTACGGCTCCTTGCGGGAGCGTTCTTATTCCCGGCTGGCCACTGAGGAAGCTGCACGTATCTTGACCTGGCTCGGTGCCGAAGTCCGTATCTTCAATCCTGCCGGTCTGCCGTTGCCGGATTCGGCGCCTGCCCATCATCCTAAGGTGAAGGAGTTGCGTGAGCTGTCGCTGTGGTCCGAAGGTCACGTCTGGTGTTCGCCCGAACGCCACGGTTCGATGACCGGTATCATGAAGGCGCAGATTGATTGGCTGCCATTATCGCTGGGCGGAATGCGGCCCACTCAGGGCCGGACGCTTGCTGTCATGCAGGTTTCCGGCGGCTCGCAGAGTTTCAACGCCGTCAACCAGCTCCGCATCCTCGGCCGCTGGATGCGGATGGTCACCATCCCCAACCAGTCGTCGGTGGCCAAGGTCTTCAACGAGTTCGACGAGGCTGGCCGCATGAAGCCGTCTGCGTATTACAACAGGATCGTCGACGTGATGGAGGAGCTGATGAAGTTCACGCTGCTCCTGCGCGATCGGTCCGACTATCTGACGGATCGTTATTCCGAGCGCGTCGAAAGCGCCGAAGAGGTCGCCAAACGGGTCAGCCAGCGGTCGATTTGAGGCGGATGCGCCGGCTCCGGCGTCGTGGCTGAATGCACAATCATCCTGACAGGCCTCACAAGCAGTGCGGCTGGATACCAGTATACGGCTATTTCGAGAATTTTCGAAATAGCATTGACGCGCTGCCGTTTCGGCGCTAGCTTACTTCCATGAAACTCGAACAAGCAGCAAAACAGCTTGAGGCGCTCGGCAATCCGACGCGGCTCAACCTCTATCGCGCGCTGGTCAGGGCAGGCGAGGCCGGGCGACCGGTCGGATATCTGCAAGAGACGCTGGGTATCGCCGCGTCAACCCTGTCGCATCATCTCCACCGGCTCATCCTGACCGGCCTGGTCACCCAGGAACGGCAGGCAACGACGCTGATCTGCCGCGCCAATTATCC
>NZ_NWQG01000163.1:0-25532 GCF_002529485.1 Mesorhizobium sanjuanii | reverse complement strand
CTCGCCGACGAATGCTGCGCCGACGCCGCATGCGGCCCTGCCTCCAGCGAGGCGGCCGCATAATTTTTGTCTAATATTTCCATGATCCTAGAAAGATGGAAGGTACGCCATGGTTCTCGACAGCAGTCTCCCGGTCGCCATCATCGGCGGCGGACCGGTCGGCCTGGCCGCGGCCGCCCAATTGATCAGCCGCGGTCTCCCGGTCAAGGTCTATGAGACCGGGTCCGCGGTCGGGTCGAACCTACTTGACTGGGGCCATGTGCGGGTTTTCACGCCATGGCGCTATTGCGTCGACGCGGTCGCCCGAAAACTTCTCGAAAGCCATGGCTGGCGCATGCCGGAGCCGGAGGCATTCCCCACGGCCAACGAGATCGTCGAACATTATCTCGCTCCGCTCGCCCGGCTTGCCGAACTGGCGCCGTCGATCGAGACCAATGCCCGGGTCGTCGCCGTTTCCCGTTGGGGCGCCGACAAGGTTCCGAGCAAGGGGCGCGAACAAAAACCTTTCATGCTTGTGGTCGAGACAGCAGACGGCCAGCGACGCGACATGGCCCGCGCGGTCATCGATGCCTCCGGCACATGGCAGACGCCGAACCCGCTCGGTGCGGGTGGCGTTGCGGCCGAGGGCGAGATCGAGTTCGGCAGCCGGATCGCCTATGGCATACCGGACGTCCTCGGCCGGGACCGTCGCCTCTACGCGGGCCGCACGACATTGGTGGCCGGCTCCGGCCATTCCGCCGCCAATGCGTTGCTGGAGCTGGCCAGGCTGGCACAAACCGAACCGGGCACCTCGGCCCTATGGGTGACGCGCGGCACCGATCTTGTGCGCATCTATGGCGGCGGCGATGCCGACGCCTTGCCGGCGCGGGGCGAGCTTGGTTCCGATACACGCGATCTCGTCGAGAGCGGCCGCGTCCGGCTGGTAACGGGCTTTGCCACAATTGCCATCCGTGAGGTCGACGGCCGCCTGATGGTCGAGGGGCAGACGAAGGACGGATTGCGCACGCTCGGTCCCGTCGACCGGATCATCGCCGCGACGGGCCAGCGTCCCGACCTCGCCTTGACCCGGGAGCTCCGGCTGGATCTCGATCCGTGGCTTGAAAGCGTCAAGGCGCTCGGCCCGCTTATCGACCCCAACGAGCATTCCTGCGGCGACGTGCCTCCGCATGGGCACCGTGAGCTCAGCCATCCGGAACAGGATTTCTATACGGTCGGGATCAAGAGTTATGGCCGGGCGCCGACCTTCCTGCTGCTGACGGGCTACGAGCAGGTCCGCTCGGTCGCAGCGGCGATCGCCGGCGACATGGCGGCGGCCGATGCCGTGCACCTGGCGTTGCCCGAGACCGGCGTTTGCGTGGTGCCGGTATCTGTTTCGAACACTTCATCGCAAGGTTGCTGCGGCGGGCCGGCGCCGGCGGCGGTCGATGCCTGCTGCGTCGCGGACGCCGAGGCAAAGGCGGGCGGCAAGGCGGGATGCGGCTGCGGCGTCGCGGCATGAGCCTTGTGCCGCCTGCCACGGCCGTCATGCGCCGCCGCCGCACGATCGTCGCGGCATTGGGCGTAACGCAGATCATGGCGTGGGGGTCGTCCTACTATCTCCCGGCCGTCATTGCGCCGACAGTCGCGGCCGAGACAGGCTGGCCGCTGGCATGGGTTGTTGGAGGGCTGTCCCTCGGATTGCTGATTGCCGGGTTGATCTCGCCCTATGTGGGGATTGCCATCGAGAAGCGTGGCGGGCGAAATGTCCTGGCGACCAGCGCGTTTTTCATCGGGGCCGGACAGATCGGGTTGGCCGCCGCTCCCAACCTGATCGTCTACGTAGCGGCATGGCTGGTGATTGGACTTGGGATGGGGGCCGGTCTTTATGACGCCGCCTTTGCGACCCTGGGTCGCCTCTATGGCCATAAAGCAAGATCCGCCATCACCAGCCTTACGCTCTTCGGCGGCTTCGCAAGCACCATCTGCTGGCCGCTCTCGGCCTTTCTGATGGGTGAGATCGGTTGGCGTGGAACATGCCTGACCTATGCCGCCGTGCAATTGCTGATCGCGCTGCCGCTATATCTCCTCATCCTGCCGCGCGGCGTTGCCGGTTCCGCCGGCCAGGCCGACCAGAACATGGTCATGGCTTCCACACCAAGGACGAGATCGACACCGGTCATGGTCATCCTGGCGATAACCATAACGCTCGCTGCGGTCATATCCTCGACCCTCTCGGTACACCTTCTGACTGTTCTCCAGTCGAGCGGCATGGCGCTGGCCGCCGCGGTAGGACTGGGCGCGCTTGTCGGTCCGTCGCAGGTCGGCGCACGCGCAGTCGAGATGGTCATTGCCCGCCATCACCACCCGATATGGACAAAGGTCGTATCGGTCGGATGCGTCGCGATCGGGGTGTCGGCTCTCTGGATGGGAATGCCGATCGTCCCGTTGGCCCTGGCGTTTTACGGCGCCGGAATCGGCCTGGAATCAATTGCCAGGGGGACGTTGCCACTGGCCCTGTTCGGCGCCTCCGGCTATGCCAGGCTTATGGGCCGTCTGGCCATGCCAAGCCTGATTGCGCAAGCCGCCGCCCCTTCCATGGGCGCGCTGCTTGTCGAACAGGCCGGTGCGCATGGCATGCTTGCGGTGCTGTCAGCACTTGCATTGGTCAATGTGGTGCTGGTCGGCGGACTCGCGCTGCTGCTTTTCCGGCCCGGAGCCACGGGAATCGAGTCCGTTTCATAATAGCCGAGCGCTACGAAGCCTTGACGCCACGATGGCCATCCGCGTCCAGCCTGTGCGCAACACGGGAGCGGTCGGCCATGGGCGCTCGACGGGCTGCGGTCACATTGATAAGCCCTCTCCGTAAGGAGAGTCGAGACATGACCGTTGCGATCGAGATGGGGCAAACGACCGCGGGCGCCCCGGCGGCCCTGGATCTTGAGGAGTTGCTGGCGACCCGCCTGCTGGTGCAGGGCAATTCGGGCTCCGGAAAATCGCATCTTTTGCGCCGGCTGCTGGAGCAGAGCGCGCCCTGGGTGCAGCAGACCATCATCGATCCCGAAGGCGACTTCGTGTCGCTGGGCGAGCGTTTCGGCCATCTGGTGATCGATGCCGAGGAGCACACCGAGCGCGGCCTGCAGAGCGCCGGCGAGCGGGCGCGCATCCATCGCGTCTCGACGGTGCTCAATCTCGAAGGGCTCGACGCCGAGAACCAGATGCGGCGCGCCGCCGCCTTCCTCGGCGGGCTGTTCGAGGTCGCCCGCGACCACTGGTATCCGATGCTGGTGGTGGTGGACGAGGCGCAACTGTTCGCGCCGGCAGTCGCGGGCGAGGTTTCGGACGAAGCGCGCAAACTCTCGCTCGGCGCCATGACCAATCTGATGTGCCGTGGCCGCAAACGCGGGCTTGCCGGGATCATCGCCACCCAGCGGCTGGCCAAGCTTGCCAAGAACGTCGCGGCCGAGGCTTCCAACTTCCTCATGGGCCGGACCTTTCTCGATATCGACATGGCGCGCGCGGCCGATCTTCTCGGCATGGAACGGCGTCAGGCGGAGGCTTTTCGCGACCTGGAGCGCGGGCACTTCATGGCGCTCGGCCCGGCGCTGTCGCGCCGGCCGCTCGGGGTGCGTATTGGCCCGACGGACACAAGTCCGCGCAATGGCACCCCGCGGCTTATGCCGCTGCCGGAATCGGCACTTGAGGACGCGCGCGCGATCATCCTGGCCGCCCCGCCGCCGGAAACCGTGCGGCCGCAGCGCCGGTCGTCGCCGGACTTGCTCGACCAACTGATGGCGGCGAAGTCGGCGGCGCTGGAAATCCGCCCCGAACCGGTGGAGGCGCCAGTCAGTGCCGAGGATCTGGCGGAGCGGCGAGAGCGTGTCGACCGTGTTCTGCGCGCCATTCTGGCGCAGCCCGATGCGGGGTTCCGCGTCATCGGCGTGCTTTATCAGGAGTTCGTCGTCCGCTGCCGGATCGAGGGCCTCGCCTCGGCCGTGCCGGATCTGCCGGAGTTCCGCCGCATGCTGACGCGGGCGCGGGCCGGCCTCGGCTCCGATATGGCGGGGGATGACGCCTGGCAGGATGTCTCGGTACGCGCCTCGCTTCTGCCCGAGGATATGCAAGGCGTGTTCATGATGATCGCCCGCGCGGCGAAGGAGGGCTGGCCTTGCCCGAGCGACGCGGCGATCGCCCGCGCCTATGGCTCGCACTCGCTGCGCCGCGCCCGGCGTCTTTTGACCTATATCGAGGAACAGGGGCTCATCGTCTGCCAGCTTGACGGGACCGGCCGGCGAACGGTGACGCTCGTCGAACTCGCCTGGGCTACGGCCCCTGGCGATCCCAACGCCGAGGCGGCGGAGCAGGGAAGTCTGGCTGTGTGATTTGGGGTCAAAAGCTGACGTCAAGCAACGTCTGCTCCCGATCCGGGCGGATCTTTCCTGACCGCGCAACCCGCAATGATGCTGAGCCTATTGCGGTTGCCGCAAAGACGATCCTACTCCGCCCTCAGAACACCACCTCGTCTTAAACCGGCTGGATCAGCGCCTTTGCGGCATCTGCTCCTGCCGCGAGAATGCGATCCGACAATTCCCGCCCTTTCACCGCGCGGGCCAGCTGGAGCGCACCGATGAGGGTCGCAAAGACACCCATGGCGACTCCTTCCGGGTCCCTGGCCTGCGGAAGTGCTGCGGACAACTGGTGCACCAGAACCATCAAGCGTTCGGTATAGACTTCGCGCGTTTCGGGCGGCTGACGCGCGAGTTCCGGCAGCAGCGCGGCGTTGGCGCAGCCCGTTCCCGGATTATCCCGATGCTCAGCCGACAGATACGCCGCTATGCCCATCTCCGGGCCACCGGCGGCCAATGCCTCCTGCAGTTGCTGCGATTGAGTCTCCATGGCCGCCGCCACGCTTTCGCGGACAAGCTCTGCCTTGGATTGAAAGTGCGGATAGAAGGCGCCGTTCGTCAGCCCGGCGTCGCCCATGATGGTTGCCAGGCCGGACGCAGCGATGCCGTCGCTGCGAAAACGGTCGGCTGCGACCTCCATGATCCGGCCGCGTGATGCGTCCTTTCGGCCCTTTTCGTAGCGCATGGCTGCTATTCCCTTTCGCTATTGAATTATGACCATAATTTGATAGTATGAGTGTAATTCAATTGACGCGAAAAAGCTAGCCCTCATGAATTTGGAGCCTGAAATGAATATGAATTCCGGAAAAACCGCCGTTGTGACCGGGGCCTCCTCGGGCATCGGCCGCGCCACCGCCGAGGCCTTGATGCGGGCAGGATTTACCGTTTTCGGCACGAGTCGCAAGGCCAGCAATGGCCCGGACGGGGTGACGATGCTGGCTTGCGACGTGACCGACGGTGAGGCTGTCGCCGCGCTCGTTTCGACGGTGCTCTCGCGGACCGGCCGGATCGACCTGCTGGTCAACAATGCCGGCGTCGGCCTGCTTGGTGGCGCCGAAGAATTCTCGGTCGCACAGGTGCAGGCCCTGTTCGACGTCAATCTGTTCGGCGTCATTCGCATGACCAATGCCGTGTTGCCGTCGATGCGGCGGCGCGGCCAAGGACGCATCGTCAACATCGGCTCGATTCTGGGATTGGTGCCCGCGCCATACTCAGCTCATTACTCGGCGGTCAAGCACGCGCTTGAGGGCTATTCGGAATCGTTCGATCACGAGGTTCGTGCCTTCAATATTCGCGTCTCGATCATTGAGCCGGCATTCGTGCGTACCGTTTTCGACCAGAACGGCATCGAGCCGGATTCGCTGTTGAAGGAATACGACCAGGCTCGAGCCGGGTTCAAGGCGCTGCTGAGCGATGTGATGCCCAAGGCCGATCGGCCGGAAGTGGTGGCGGATGTGGTCGTCAAGGCCGCGACCGATGCCCGCCCGCGACGGCGCTACACCGCCGGCAAGGCTGCACGGCAGGTCAGCCTCCTGCGCCGCTTTGCCCCCGCGGAGATGTTCGACAAGAGCTTGCGCAAGCAGTTCCGCTTGCCGGCCTGAACAACAGCGAGGCAGAGGATTTGACGCACAAACGGAACACCAACAGACATTTTCAGAAAGTCACTGCCATGAAGGCATTCGTTGTCGATAAATATAACAAGAAGGGCATTCTGCGGCTGGCCGAGATGCCGGAGCCGGAGCTGCTGGACAATGATGTCCTGGTCGAGATCCATGCAGCAGGAGTGAACCTGCTGGATTCCAAGGTCAGAACCGGCGAGTTCAAGCTCATCCTGCCCTATCGCCGTCCCTTCATCCTGGGTCACGATGTGGCTGGGACCGTTGTCAGGGTGGGCTCAAAAGTCCGCAAATTCAAACCTGGCGACGATGTCTATTCGCGGCCGCGCGATGGCCGGATCGGGACATTCGCCGAATTCATCGCCATCGATGAAGCCGACGTGGCCCTGAAGCCAAAAAACCTCAGCATGGAAGAGGCGGCCTCAATCCCGCTGGTCGGCCTGACTGCCTGGCAGGCTCTCATAGAGAGGGCAACCTTGAAGAACGGCCAAAAAGTCTTCATCCAGGCTGGCTCCGGCGGCGTGGGAACATTCGCCATCCAGCTGGCAAAACACCTCGGTGCGACCGTTGCGACAACAGCGAGCGCGGTGAGTGCCAACCTGGTCAAGGGTCTCGGCGCCGATGTCGTCGTCGACTACAGGAAAGATGACTTCGAGAAAGTCCTGTCGGGCTACGACGTCGTCCTGAACAGCCAGGACGCCAAGACGCTTGAAAAATCCCTGAAAGTGCTGAAACCGGGTGGCAAGCTGATCTCCATTTCCGGTCCGCCGGATCCCGAATTTGCCAAGGCACAGGGATTGAACCTGGTGCTGAGGCTGATGCTGCGCCTGCTGAGCCGCAGGATTCGAAGCAAAGCCAAGCGCCGGGGCGTAGGGTTTTCGTTCCTGTTCATGTGGGCGCAAGGTGATCAGCTGAGCAAAATCACCTCCCTCATCGAATCCGGAGCGATCCGCCCAGTTGTAGATCGGGTCTTCCCATTCGAAGCGACCAATGAGGCTCTGACCTATGTCGAAACAGGACGCGCCAAGGGCAAGGTTGTCATCAAGGTGAGCTAGCACTTCCTCCTTTGTGGGAAGACGGCCGCGCTCGGTGTTCACTCCTGGCGCGTCCCGCCGTCAACACTTGGTGGCGGGTGCTGAACAAGATGTGTTTCGCCTGAAAGCGCCAGGCCATTTATGATCGATTCGCGGGTGGCAGCACCCGCAAGGGAATCGCAAAACGGCTTTGGCAGGAGAATTGACCCGGTGCGGGTAAGATCTGTTCCTCTCGGTATCATCCTCAGCCTTCTCGTCGCCGTCATCGCCTTGACGGCGTCGGCCCGATCCTTTGCCGCCTTGCAAGGGTCCGATGTTCCGGCCTGGCTAAAGGCGCATGTCGGCGAAGGCGAAGGTCAGATCGCGCAAGTGGTGCTGGACAGGGCACGCGCGCTCTACCTGAAAAAGGTCGGCGAGGGCGCCGTCAAGAACCCCTGCTATTTCGCCATGGATGCGACACGCCCCGGCGATCTGGGCAATGGCGTGCTCGGGCGCCGCTATTACGTCATCTGCGAGGCCAGCCGGTCGTTCCGGGCGGTCTCGGCGGGTCACGGCGGCGGCCGCAACTTGAAAGGCGTCGTCGATTTCGCCAATGGCAGACGCTGCGCGAAGAATTTCGGCAATGCGATGGATTCGGAACTGACGGCTGGCGGAGCCTATGTGACCGGCGAGACGAAGACGTCGTTCAAAGGCTACTACCGCACCGGAGCGAAACGAGACGCGGTGTTTCTGCGCGCATTCGTGCAGTTCGACGGCGAGGGCGAGGCCGCGAATGCCAGGCAGCGGGCAATCGGCGGGCACGTGGCCGAGGTGTTGAGGGGGATGTGCCTGCGGAAAAATCCGAACAGCCCCTACGCCAACCATGACGGTTTTGTCCCGGCCGGCAGGCTGGTGAACTACGCCGCCGGCCGCAGCAATGGCTGCACGAGCTGGTCGCCGGCGGACGCGGAGCAGATCATTCCGATGGTGAAGGACAGCCCGACAACGCTCTACATCTACCCCGAATCACGCGACATCGCCGCCGTCGCGAAAACAGTGGCGAGCGGTGGTTCGCCGTCGGTCACCGGACCTTATTGGAATGCATCCTGCCTCAAGGAGATCGGCGCTCCGAAATTCTGGCCAGGAAAGACCCTTGAGCCGATCATCGCCCGGTACAAGAAGGATCACCCGGCGCCGCCGCCACGGCCCGTGCCGATCTGCACGGAGCCGTGAGTGCGTGCACGGCCGCGCCTGGTATGCGCGATGCGGCCGTGGCGCCACAGTTCTACTGGTTGATCTCGGGTTCGACGAGCCGCGCCAGGTTCCTGAGCGACTCCTGCCAGCCGAGATAGCAAGCCTCGGCCGGAATGGCGTCGGGAATGCCTGCCTGCGTGATATCGATTTCCGTTCCGACCGACACTTTCTTCAAGGTCACGGTCACCTGAATTTCGCCGGGCAGGTTGGGATCGTCGAACTTGTCGGTGTAGCGCAGGCGCTCATGGGGAACGAGCTCGACATACTCGCCGCCAAAGGCGTGGCTGTCGCCCGTCGTGAAGTTGCGGAAGGACATCTTGAAAGTGCCGCCGACTTTCGCGTCGAAGTGATGAACCGTGCAGGTGAAGCCGTTCGGCGGAAGCCACTTTGCCAGCGCGTCGCCTTCGAGGAACGCGCGGTAGACCTTCTCCGGGCTGGCCGCCAGAACGCGGTGCAAACGTACAGTGCTTGGCATATCCTATGTCCTTTCTGGTTGCGTATCGATGCCCTAAGGACGAACAAACCTTGGCCAGCCCGACACACGCTCCCAGATTTTTTGCAGCACAAGCGGAGTCCTAGAAACGTGACCCTGACCAATCGAGACATCATCGAGCTTACGGCATGGCGGCGCAAGCTGCATCAGCAGCCGGAAATCTCGAATGAGGAGGAGAAGACCGCGAGCGAAGTCGTCGAATTCCTCGCCGATACGAGGCCGGACAAGGTGCTGACCGGATTGGGCGGCCACGGCGTCGCCGCAGTCTATGACAGCGGCAGAGCGGGGCCGACGGTGCTGTTTCGCTCGGAGCTCGATGCGCTGCCGATCCATGAGCTTTCGGGCGTCGAGCATTCATCGCTCGTGCCGGGAAAATCGCATATGTGCGGCCATGACGGGCATACCGCGATCCTGGCAGCACTTGGCCGGCAGCTTGGGCGCGAACGGCCCGCCCGCGGCCGCGTCGTGCTGATGTTCCAGCCGGCGGAAGAAACCGGCAATGGCGCGGCCGGCGTCGTCGCCGATCCGCGCTTCGGGGAGATCGCGCCGGATTTCGCTTTCTCGTTGCATAATCTGCCTGGGGTGCCCTTGGGCGAGGTGCGGCTCAAAACCGGCGTGGTCAACTGTGCTTCACGCGGCATGCGGATCGTGCTGGAGGGCAAGACCGCGCACTCGTCCATGCCGGAAACCGGCGTCTCGCCAATGATGGCGGTCAGTGAGCTGATGCCGGCGCTTCCCGCGCTCGGGCGCGGAACCTTCGGCGACGACGATTTCAGCATGGTGACCGTCACCCATGCGCTGATGGGCGAAGCCGTATTCGGCATTGCGCCCGGTCAGGCGCAGGTCTGGGCGACACTGCGGACCCGGCGCGACGACCGCATGGCGGATCTGTGCGCCGTAGCGGAGGCGCTGGTGACGGAGATCGCTGGCCGGCACAGGCTTTCCGCAGGGTATGACTATCACGAGATTTTTGTTGCCAGCGTCAATGCTCCGGATGCCGTGCAGCATCTGGAGCGGGCGCTCGATGAAGAGGGCGTTGCGCGCGGCGAGGAAGGCCTGCCGATGCGCGCCTCGGAAGATTTCGGCCTGTTCGGCCACAGTGCTGCGTCGGCGATGTTCTTCCTCGGCGCTGGCGAGCGGCACCCGGCGCTGCACAATCCCGATTATGATTTCCCGGACGATCTGATTCCGATCGGATCCGGAATATTCATGCGCACGGCGCGTAACCTTCTGGGCTGATTGGCTACCGGTATACGAAGTGACCGCGTCAACCCGCAATGGCGCTAGTGCCGCTTGAAGTACTGGACCTCGCGTTCGTGCTTCTCGGCGGCCTCCCGCGATTTGAACGTGCCGAGATTTCTGCGCTTGTGTGTTCTTGGGTCGACCTTGCGGGAATAGAGACGGTACTCGCCGGACTTCAGCTTGCGGATCATGGCAACCTCCTGTGCCGGTACAATCCTTCCGGGGCCGCGCCGGTTCCGTGCAGGCCCGTGCTGGCGGTCACCTCCAGCCCAATGCCGGGGCCACGTGGGTCAGGATCGCCTCGATGACGTGGGCGTTGTAGTCCACGCCGAGCTGGTTCGGCACCGTGAGCAGCAGCGTGTCGGCCTCGGCGATGGCCTCGTCGTCCTTCAACTGCTCGATGAGGACGTCCGGCTCGGCGGCGTAGCTGCGGCCGAAGACGGCGAGTTTTTCGGGCTCGATGTAACCGAAGTGATCCTGGCTGTCACTGCTGCCGAAATAGGCGCGGTCGCGATCGTCGACCAAAGCGAAGATGCTGCGGCTTACCGACACGCGCGGCTCGCGTTCATGTCCGGCCGCCTTCCAGGCGGCGCGGAAGGCGCGTATCTGCTCGGCCTGCTGGATGTGGAACGGCTTGCCGCTCTCGTCGAATTTCAGGGTGGAACTTTGCAGGTTCATCCCCAGTTTCGCGGCCCATTCCGCTGTTGCGTTGGTGGCGGCGCCCCACCAGATCCGGTCGAGAAGACCTTCTGAGTGCGGCTCGAGGCGCAGCAGGCCGGGGGGGTTCGGGAACATCGGCCGCGGGTTTGGCTGGGCGAAGCCTTTTCCCCCGAGAATATCGAGGAAAACGCTGGTGTGGCGGCGCGCCATGTCGGCATCGCTTTCGCCCTCCGCCGGCGCGTAGCCGAAGTAGCGCCAGCCGTCGATGACCTGCTCGGGCGAGCCACGGCTGATGCCGAGCTGGAGGCGCCCGCCGGCGATCAGATCGGCAGCACCCGCATCCTCGGCCATATAGAGCGGGTTCTCATAGCGCATGTCGATCACGGCAGTGCCGATCTCGATGCGGCTGGTCCTGGCGCCGACCGCGGCCAGCAGCGGGAAGGGCGACGAGAGCTGGCGGGCGAAGTGGTGCACGCGGAAATAAGCGCCGTCGGCGCCAAGCTCCTCGGCGGCGACGGCGAGCTCTATGGATTGCAGGAGCGTGTCGGAGGCGGAGCGTGTCTGCGACTGGCTCGAGGGGGTCCAGTGTCCGAACGACAGAAAGCCGATTTTCTTCATGAGTGGGTCCGCGTCAGCGTGAGAGGTGTGTGTCATCTAGTGATGAAGCCGTCGGCTCGCCATGCAAAGGTCATCTCCGGAATTCTGGACTGTGGCGAGAAGTGGCAGCTGCGCTTGGCGATTTGCTTCTGCCTGGGTGTAGAAAAGCGGTGGGCGATCTATTTCGGAGAAGGTACACAAGACGAAAATCTGGCTTTCAACGGAAAGGAATATGCAATGCCGATCCCGAAGAACAAGATTTGCCTGTGGTACGACAAGGACGCGGAGGCCGCGGCCCGCTTCTATGCCGAGACCTTTCCCGACAGCAAGGTGAGCGCCGTCCACCGTGCCCCGAGCGACTATCCGTCGGGCAAGAAGGGCGACGTGTTGACGGTCGAATTCACGGTTGCCGGCATTCCCTGTCTCGGCCTCAATGGCGGTCCCGCGTTCAAGCAGAGCGAGGCCTTCTCGTTCCAGATCGCCACCGACGACCAGCAGGAAACCGACCGCTACTGGAATGCCATTGTCGGCAATGGCGGCCAGGAGAGCGCCTGCGGCTGGTGCAAGGACAAATGGGGCCTGTCCTGGCAGATCACGCCGCGCACGCTGACCGAGGCGATGGCGGCAGGCGGCGACGAAGCCAGGCGCGCCTTCGACGCGATGATGGAGATGAAGAAGATCGACGTCGCCGCGATCG
This sequence comes from Mesorhizobium sanjuanii, assembly GCF_002529485.1. Classification (NCBI taxonomy): domain Bacteria; kingdom Pseudomonadati; phylum Pseudomonadota; class Alphaproteobacteria; order Hyphomicrobiales; family Phyllobacteriaceae; genus Mesorhizobium; species Mesorhizobium sanjuanii. The sequence continues at coordinate 13,578 of NZ_NWQG01000163.1, read as the reverse complement.
ACGCGGCGCGGCGCGGCTGACGCGCCATGTCGGCTTGGCGCCAGGCGGTCCCCTCGCCGGCGAAGGAAGGCACGATGCCTATGGATATTTCGTCTGGCTTGCACCCTGGGGAGCGCCCTCCAGCGCCTTTGGCAGCGGCAGGTTTGAGCACCGCAAGTGCACCTCGCGGGCGAACAGCTTTCGCTGCTTCTGCTCATGCTCCTTGATGGCTGCCACGAGCCCCAGCGAATACGGGCCAAGCAGGACGCCGAAGCCCCACCCCGGGTGTTCTTTCTCGCGTGCAGCGTAATCCGAAGCCGCCATGCGGGCTTGCTGGCATTCCGGCGACAGCCATTTCGGGTCTTGCTGCGAAAGCGACGCTTCGTACTCGACCGGAGAGGACACGCATCCAGCCAACGTCGCGGCCAAGGCGACGACTATCGCAATTCTCATCCCCAAGCCTTCCCTGAGCGTTTTGGAGAGTTATACAGAATTCCTCGCCCGTCGCTTGCAAGATTTCTAGGCGACGCGTGGTTGCGCCGCCCTGGGCTTGAGCACGGTGGCAAGCACGATGCCGGCGACGATGAAGGCCGCGCCGACCAGATCGTAATCGTGCAAGCCCTCGCCGAGCAGCAGATAGGCGAGTATGGCGACGAACACGGTCTGCAGATAGAGCAGCATGCTCGCCCGGCTGGCGCCAAGCGTTTCCACGCTTTTGTTGTAGAGATAGTACATCAAGGCGCCGCCGGGGCCCGCCAGATAGGCAAGCGCCAGCACGCTGTCGACGTCCATGGTGGAGCGTTCGTCGTTGAACAATTCCCACAGATGGAACGGCAGGGCGGCCAGCGCGCCGGCGCCGAGCAGCAGCACGACCATCGGCAACAGTTCGATGCCGAATTTGGCACGGCGCAACAGAACAGTGTACAGGCCCCAGCAGAACGCGCTGCCGACGATCCACAGCTCGCCGGCGTTGAACTTGAGTTGCAGCAGCGCCGTCAGGTCCCCGTGCGCGACGATGAAAACCATCCCGGCCAGCGCAACAACCGCGCCCAGCGACTTCCACAGCCCGAGCGACTCACCAAGCACGAAACGGGCGAGCACCATCGTCATCACAGGCGACAGCGCCATGATGATGCCGGCCGTGGTGGCGTCCGTGTCGTTGAGGCCATGGTAGATCATGCCCTGGCACAGCGTCAGGCCGATTGCGCCGACGGCGACGACCTCCACGGCGCGGGTTCGCAAAAGCCCGACCATGGCCTCGTGATGACGGTGCACGATCGGCAGCAGGATGGCGCAAGCCAGCGCCAGCCGCCAGAAGCAGAGCCCCCAGGGCGGCATCTCGGGCGCCACCCATTTGGCCGCGATATAGACCCCGGCCGAAAGCAGCCAGCACAGGACGGCGGCCGGATAGCCGGTCATGGACGATATGGGCCCGACGGCAGGTTGCGCCGCTGGATGCGCTATCGGCACTGCCTGCATGTCACGCCCTCCCCTTCGATGACCTCAGCCCGAGGGGCAATATAGCCTGCGTCGGTGGGTCGTGCATCTCGTTTTGAGATGGTGGGGGTGGAAAGGGATTGCGTGCCAAGGTTTCCGATGGAGGGCAGAGATTCTTTCCCCTGACAAGGGGAGATTAGCGCTCAGCCGTCGCGTCTCAGGCAGGCTGCGGTTCCGGATCGAATGCCGGCTTGCTGGTGTTGATCAGCAGCGAGATACAGGCCGCCGCGATCGCCGTCATGCCGGCGATCATGAAGGCCAATTCGTAGTTGCCTTGCAACTCGCGCATGGTGCCGCCGAAGAAGGCGGCGGTTGCGGCCCCGACCTGATGGCCGGCGACGATCCAGCCGAAGACGATCGGCCCGCTGCGGTCGCCGAACGCCTCGTTGGAGAGCCGCAGCGTCGGCGGCACGGTGGCAATCCAGTCCAGCCCGTATAGCACGGCGAAGATGATCAGGCTGGTCGCCGAGAAACCGGAATAAGGCAGATAGATTAGCGACAGGCCGCGGATCGCGTAATAGACGCCGAGCAGCTTGCGCGGGTCGAAGCGGTCGGTGAGCCAGCCTGACAGTGTCGTGCCGATCAGGTCGAATATGCCCATCATCGACAACAGCCCGGCCGCCTGCACCTCGCCAATGCCCATGTCGCCGCAAAAGGCGATCAGATGCGTGCCGACCAGGCCGTTGGTGGTGAAGCCGCAGACGAAGAAAGTGGCGAACAGATACCAGAACACACGGGTGCCGGCGGCGCGCCGCAGCGTGGTGAGCGTGTGCGCGAGGAAATTGCCTTGCGCGGCCGGCGGTACCGGCGGCACGTCGTCGGCTTCCGCGCCGTAGCGCACCATGCCGATCGAAGCCGGGCGTTCCGGCACCAGCAGCCACACCAGCGGCACGAGAGCGGCGGTGGCGACCGCGATGGCGATGGCGACCGGCTTCCAGCCGCCCGATTGCGCCAGCGAGGCGAGCAGCGGCAGGAACACCAGCAGGCCGGTGGCGCTGGAGGCCGACATCAGTCCCATCACCAGGCCGCGATTGGTCTTGAACCAGCGGTTGACAATCGTGGCTCCAAGTACGGTGGCGACGGCGCCTGAGCCGACGCCGGAGAAGACGCCCCAAGTCAGAAGCAGGTGCCACGGCTTGGTCATCAGCAGGCTGAGCGCGGTCGATGCCGACATCAGCAAAAGGGCTGCAAGCAACGTACGGCGCAGCCCGATCCGCTCCATCAGCGCGGCGGCAAACGGCCCGGTCAGGCCGTAGAGGAAGATGCCGATAGCAGCGGCGAGGGAGACGACATCGCGCCGCCAGCCAAAGCTCTCCTCCAGCGGCAACATCATGACGGAGGGCGCCGAGCGCAGGCCGGCCGCGATCAGCAGGCAGAGGAAGATGACGCCGACCACGACGAAAGCGTAACGCTGGCCAAAGGGACGGGATTGAGCTATCATGTTACTGACCGGTACGTTGCAGTTGGGTAGGGGTATACGTACCGATCGGTAACACGTCAAGCAGGGCCACGGCATATAGACCATGAAAAGCATTGAACCAATCATCAGCCCGGATGAAGTGACACCCCCTCGCGCCGGCGAAAAGATCCTGCGTGTGGCGCGTGACCTGTTCTACCGGCGAGGCATCAGGGCGATCGGCGTCGATGAGATCGTCAAACGCGCCGGCGTCACCAAGCCGAGCCTCTACCGCAGCTTTCCGTCCAAGGACGAACTGGCCGCCTCGTATCTGCGGCAATACGACCTCGAATTCTGGGACCGTTTCGACGAGGCGGTGAACGCCCACCCCGGCAATCCGCGCGCGCAGATCGCCGCCTTCCTGGCCCGGATCGGCAAGCGCACGCAGAAGCCGGACTATCGCGGTTGCGGCATGACCAATGCGGCGGTCGAATATCCTGAAGACGGCCATCCGGCCCGCATCGTGAGCGAGGCCAACAAGCAGGAATTGCGCCGCCGCCTGCGCGCCATGGCTGCCGCAATGGGCGCGAACGACCCCGACACGCTGGGCGATGGGCTGCTGCTGCTGATCGAGGGCGCCTATATCAGCGGCCAGTTGTTCGGGCTCGGCGGGCCGGCAAAGTCGGTCGCCCGCAACGCCGATCTCTTGATCGAAGCGAGCTTGAAGAAATAGCGTTCCGTTTACCAGAACATCCTGAGCAGCCTGACTTGTTCTAGGCCGCTGCGGAATTTGACGATACGCTGCAGCAAGCCCCAAACGACGATGTCTGCAACGGAGATGTCCGCATGCGTGCTCTTTTGATCCCGCTAGCCTTCGCCGGCCTCTGCAATGCCGCTCAGGCCGGCGCCATATCCAGCGACTACACCGATCTCGACTCGAAGAAGGACTGCGTGACCTATGCGCAGGCCGAGGAAGGCGAAGGCGACTGGGCGGGCCTCACCTGTTCGGGCTATCGCGGCTACCCCGTGCTGATCGCTTACGACGATGCCCGCGAATCATTGTTCTACGGGTTTCCCTCCAGCGACATGACCACGGTGTGGGAAAGCTTCGTCGGCTTCAATTCGGCTGGCCCCAGGCTCGAATGGCGCATCGAGACGAATGGCGACCGTGCCGTCCCCTTCGCCGTCATCCACCGCCGCTCGATCAGCAATCCCGAGGACGAGAGCAAATCGACCGAAGTGCTGGTCGTCGCCAAGGTTTCCCAGCCGGAGAAGTATGACGGCTGCACGGTCGGACTGGTGCTGGCCACCGGCAATCCCGCCGCTAACGACGAGGCGCGCAAACTCGCCGACGAGAAGGCGCGGACCTTTGCCTGCGGCAAGGACATGCGCGTGACGGTCGGCGACGTACCCGCTTTCGGCCGCGTCGATAACTGACTTCGTCATCCTGGGATGGAGCAAGGAGCACAGCGACGCAGCGCAGACCCCAGGATCCATGCCGTGACGTCAAAGCGCCGCAACGGTGCAGAATTCTGTTCCGCCACGCATATGGCGAAGCTGAGGGGCCTACTTGCTTTTCTTCGCCCGCTCGATGGCCTCGACGATCATCTTCTTGGCGTAGGCGGCGTCGTGCCAGCCTTCGATCTTGACCCATTTGCCGGGTTCGAGATCCTTGTAGTGCTCGAAGAAGTGCTGCACCTGGTCACGCGTGATATCGGGCAGTTGGGTGTATTCGGTGACGTTCTCGTAGCGCAGCGTCAGTTTGGGCGACGGCACCGCGATCACCTTCTCGTCCTGGCCGGCATTGTCCTCCATGACCAGTACGCCGATCGGCCGTACATTGATGACGCAGCCCGGCACCAGCGCGCGCGTGTTGCAGACCAGCACGTCGATCGGGTCGCCGTCGCCCGACAGCGTATGCGGCACGAAGCCGTAATTGCCGGGATAGCGCATCGAGGTGTGCAGGAAGCGGTCGACGAACAGCGTGCCGGCCTCCTTGTCCATCTCGTATTTGATCGGCTCGCCGCCGATCGGCACCTCGATGATGACGTTGACATCCTCGGGCGGGTTCTTACCGGTGGCTATGGCTTCGATACGCATGGCTTTGGTCCCTCTCTCGATTTGGAGACCGATAGCGGGCGGAGACGCATGGTGCAATGCGGCAATAGTGCTGAAATCGTACCGAAAGATCGACGGCAAGGCCGCGTGACCGTCATTCCCAGACGAAGGCAACCTTCTTCAGCGCCTTCTGCTCGAAGATCTCGACGCCTTCGGCGACGTCGCGGCCGCCGGCGCCGGCATAGAAGGCGAGCGCGTTCTGGTTGTCTTCCAGGGCCCACACCACCATGCCTTTCAGGCCATGGTCGGCCAGTCGCGCCCGTGCGGCCGAGAACAGCCGGCTGCCGAGGCCGATGCCCTGATATTCCGGGCGCAGGTAAAGTTCGTAGATCTCGCCCTGCTGCCTGAGCTCGCGCGCCCGGTTCTTGCCGATCGTGGCGTAGCCGGCGATCTTGCCGCCGATCTCGACGACCAGCACGGTGGCGGCGCGGCGGATGGCATTCGCCCACCAGTCGGCGCCGCGGCGGTTGATCATCGATGTCAGCGTGCGATGCGGAATGATGCCGGCATAGGCACCGTTCCAGGCCTGCTGGTGCACGTCGGCGATGGCGCCTGCGTCGCGCGGTTCGGCTTTCCTGATGTCGATGCTCAGCGTGTTCATGATTTGTTAACCATAAACCCGCATCGCCCGATTGCAAAGAGTCCGGTCGACAGGCCGCCATGCTTTCGCACAGGTGATCGAACGCCGTGGGGACGGTGTCAGGGCACGCTTTGAACGGACTTAAATTTCGACCAGATGGTCGTCCAGCTCGTTGCTACCGCCGGACGAGACCGGGAAATGCTCGGCCAGCACCACGCCAACCGATTCTATCGCCTTGACGAATCCATCGGCGAGGCGGTCGTCGCCGGCATGCGCGGTCAGGTCGTGGACGACGCCGTCCCAGACATGCTGGCCGACCTGGGTATCGATGCCGGCGTCGGCGACCACCTCGGCGTAGCGTTCCGCGATCGACACGAAGATCAGCACGCCGGTGCGCGCCGTGGTGCGGTGGACGTTGCGGGCAAGGAACTGCTTGACCGCGTTGGCGTGCGCCGCCTGGTAGCGCAGCCGGCGCGGCACCAGATGGATGCGCAGGCCGGGCAGCACCCACAACAGGACGAGCACGCTGGCCAGCGCCAGAAGCTGGGCGAGCACGAAATGCGGCAGGCGGATCGACAGCCACCAGACCTCCAGCCCGTAGGCGACGGCGAGGCTGACGACGAGCATGGCTACGGTCGCCATGAAGGCGGCCGGGAAGAAATAGCCGTCGCTGGCTTGCGCCACCACGCAGTAGATTTCGCCGTCGGTCTTTGTCTCGGCGGCGCGGATCGCCGCGGCGATGCGTTCATGATCCTCGGGGCTGATCGGTCGTGTTGCCATCTTGTATCTCACCAGCTTCCTGAAGAACCGCCGCCGCCGGACGAACCGCCGCCGCCTGAAAATCCGCCGCCGCCGCCACCCGACGACCAGCCACCACCGGAACTTCCCGACGACCAGCCGCCGCCGGACGAAGTGCCAGACGTCCAGACGCCGCCGCCCCTGCGCGTGTAGCCCGATCTTTGGCCATAGCGGAACGTCATGCCGAGCCATTTATACACGCCGGGCGCCAGCTTGGTGCCGAAGATCGGCGGCAGGAACGCCATCGCCAGGCCGCCAAGGAACATCGTCGCCCACAGGATGATGAACAGCGTGACAATGGGATCGACGGAACTATCGTCGGCCGGATTGCGCTCGCCGCGCGCTTCCAGCTCTTCGGGATTGCCTTCCAGCACCATCACCATGTCGTCGACGGCCTTGGCTATGCCGCCGGAGAAATCGCCGGCGCGGAAAGCCGGCACCATGTCGTTCTCGATGATCAGCTTGGTGTGCAGGTCGGTCAGCGTGCCTTCCAGCCCGTAGCCGACCTCGATGCGCATCTTGCGGTCGTTCGGCGCCACCAGAAGCAGGACGCCATTGTTCTCCTTCGCCTGCCCGAGCTTCCAGAAGCGGAACAGCCGGTTGGCGTAGGGTTCGATCTCTTCGCCGTCGAGGCTGGGAATGGTCGCCACCACGATCTGGTCGGAACCTTTTGCCTCGAAGGCGGCGAGTTTCTGGGTCAGCGCCGCCTTGGTCGCGGCATCGATGATGTCGGCATTGTCGACGACCCTCCCGGTCAGTGCCGGCAGGTCGGCGGCAAGCGCTGCGAAACAGACAAGCAGCAGCATCGCCGTGGCCGTCAAGGCAGCACCGATCGTGGCGGTGAAGCGGCTGGAGGCTGGCAGGACGCGTTGTGTCATGATCTCACCAACTCCCCGAGGAGCCGCCGCCGCCCGACGAGCCACCGCCGCCGGAAAAGCCGCCACCGCTCGAGCCCGACGACCAGCCTCCGCCGGAACTTCCCGACGACCAGCCGCCACGGGAAGATCGCCGGCTTGGCTCGAAGGTCATGCCCAGCCAGCGATAGCGGCCGGGACCGATCTTCTTGCCGAAGATCGGCGGCAGGATGGAGGCGGCGATGCTGCCGAAGAAGATGATCGCCCAGATGCTTATGAAGATCGCGAAGAACAGATCGTCGGTGTTGAATGGCGCCTGCTGGCTACGCTCGCCGCGCGCTTCCAGCTCCTCGGGATTGCCTTCCAGCACCATCACCATGTCGTCGACGGCCTTGGCTATGCCGCCGGAGAAGTCGCCGGCGCGGAAAGCCGGCACCATGTCGTTCTCGATGATCAGCTTGGTGTGCAGGTCGGTCAGCGTGCCTTCCAGCCCGTAGCCGACCTCGATGCGCATCTTGCGGTCGTTTGGCGCCACCAGAAGCAGGACGCCATTGTTCTCCTTCGCCTGCCCGAGCTTCCAGAAGCGGAACAGCCGGTTGGCGTAGGGTTCGATCTCCTCGCCGTCGAGGCTGGGAATGGTCGCCACCACGATCTGGTCGGAACCTTTTGCCTCGAAGGCGGCGAGTTTCTGGGTCAGTTCCGCCTTGGTCGCGGCATCGATGATGCCGGCATTATCGACGACCCGTCCTGTCAGGGCCGGCAGGTCGGCGGCGAGAGCCGCGAGAGGGAGGAGGAGAAGGCTTAGGAAGACGAGCAGAAATGCGAGGCTGGCGTTCCTTCGCGCCCCCCTCTGTCCTGCCCGTCCTCCGTAGCAACTGCGCTGCAGCTGCGGAGGGGGGACCGGACATCTCCCCCACTTGAGGGGAGATCGGTTGTCACGACTGATTTCGCCAATCTCCAACGGTGCAGGATGGGCGGTGAGGCCAAAGCTGCCAATCTCCCCCCAAGTGGGGAAGATGCCCGGAAGGGCAGAGGGGGGCGCGAAGGAGTGCAAGGCCAATAGGGACCACGCTCACCAGCTGTTCTTCACCCACCCTGTTTCGTGCCGAAATCGACCTTCGGCGTCTGCATCTTGTCTTCCTCGATGGTGAAGTTCGCGAATGGCTGGTTACCGCGGAACCACAAGGTCGCCCAGATCACCGACGGGAAGGTCCGCAGCGTCAAATTGTAGTCCCTCACCGCCTGGATATAGTCGCGGCGGGCAACCGCGATGCGGTTCTCAGTGCCTTCGAGCTGCGCCTGCAAGGCCAGGAAATTCTGGTTGGCCTTGAGGTCCGGATAATTCTCCACCACCGCCAGCAGCCGCGACAGCGCGCTGGTCAGCCCGGCCTGGCTGTCCTGGAATTTCTTGAAGGCTTCTGGATTGTTCAGCGTTTCCGGCGTCACCGTCACCTGCGTCGCCTTGGCGCGGGCTTCGACCACGGCATCGAGCGTATCCTTTTCGTGCGAGGCGTAGCCCTTGACGGTCTCGACCAGATTGGGGATGAGATCGGCGCGGCGCTGGTACTGGTTCAGCACCTCGCTCCACGCGGCCTTGGCGTTTTCCTCCGCCGTCGGGATGGTGTTGTAGCCGCAGCCGGCGAGCAGCGGCAGCATGATCGCCATCATCAGGAAGGCTGGCAGGTTACGGAAAGCGAGCGGTGAAGAAAGGCGTTGGGCAAACATGGTTATGTCCCTCGATAGGATTGCACGCGAAGCATTACCACAATCCGAGCGCAAGAAAATGACTGCGGCCGGGAAGCGCTATTGGTTCTTTATCATTCGTCGCCAGGCCCTGTGATTGGCCGGGCGAACGGGTTAAGGTCGCCGCGAAAAACAGGACATCGCCCAGTAACATCGCCCAGGAACATCGCAATGGCGGAGCGCCAGGACAACGACAGCGAATCGCGCCGCATTATCGAGCGCCTAGCGCACGAGACCGAACCCGGCGGCACCTCGTTCATCGCGCGGACCGCGAAGGGCGCGCGCGATCACGTCGCGGCAGCGGACGCCGACCGGTCGGACCCGATCGAATATTGGGGAACCCGCATCGGCCGGGCGCTGGGGTTGCTCATCACCATCGGCCTGTTGGTCTGGCTCGTGTATTTCGTCACTCGAAGTTAGGAATCCCGTGAGCACCGAACAAAGCGACGCGCCGCGCGCGGTCATCGTCATCTCCAGTCATGTCGCGCGTGGCTCGGTCGGTAATCGCGCCGCTGTCTTTGCGCTGGAGACGCTCGGCTTCCCGGTATGGGCGGTACCAACCGTCATCCTGCCGTGGCACCCGGGCCATGGCAGGGCGACCCGCATCGTACCGCCGCTCGATCAGTTCAAGGCGCTGCTGGCCGATCTCGAACGCGCGCCATGGCTGGGCGAAGTCGGCGCGGTGCTGTCGGGCTATCTCGGCGAGGCCGGCCAGGCCGACGCCGTCGCCTCGCTGGTCGGCGCCGTGAAGGCCAGGACGCCGGATGCCGTCTATATCTGCGACCCGGTGATGGGCGACAAGGGCGGCCTTTACGTGCCTGAAACAACCGCCATCGCCTTGCGCGACCGGCTGATGCCAATCGCCGACATCGCCACCCCCAACCGCTATGAGCTGGAATGGATGGCGGGAGCGCAGCTTCCCGATCTGAAATCGGTGATGGCCGCTGCCCTTCATGCCGGGCCGTCGACCATGCTGGTCACTTCGGCGCCGTCGATGATGGCCGGCGGCACCGGCAATTTGCTGCTCGACGGCCGCCAGGCGCTGCTTGCCGAACATCGCCTGATCGACAAGCCGCCCAACGGCCTGGGTGACCTGACGGCGGCCGTCTATCTGGCGCGCATCCTGTCCGGCCAGCCGGCGATCAAGGCGCTGCAGTCGACCACGGCGGCCGTCTACGAGATCCTGGCGCGCACGGCCAAGCGCGGCGGCGACGAATTGCAACTCGAGACCGATGCACAGAGCCTGTCGAACCCGATGGCGATGGTGCAGCTTCGCCACCTCCTGCATCCGGAGCGGGACAAGAGGGCGTGACCTCGGACGGCAGCCCCGTCCTCGTCGGCGTCGACGGCTGCAAGGCCGGCTGGATCGCCGTCCATGGTGGTCCTGGCACTCCGTCCGTCTCCGTCTTTGCGAGCTTCCAGGCGCTGCTCGACACATTGCCCAACGCATTGGTGGCCGTGGACATGCCTATCGGCCTGCCGGATTTCTCGCAGAGGGGCGGGCGCGGACCGGAAGCCCTGGTGCGGCCGCTGCTTGGTAACAGGCAATCGAGCGTCTTTGCCATTCCTTCCCGCGCGGCGCTCTATGCCGCGACAGATGATTTCACCACGATCGAGGCCTGGTATGCCGCGCATCGCCGGGCAAGCGAGGCGGCGAAGGCAAGTTCCGATCCACCGCGCGGCGTTTCGATCCAGGCCTTCGGCATCTTTGCGAAAATCCGCGAGATCGATGCCTTGCTGATCGCACGGCCGGAGTTGCGCGGCCGCATCTTTGAATCGCACCCGGAAGTCGCCTTCTGCCGGCTGAACGGCGACAGGGCCATGCGCCTGCCGAAGAAGATCAAGGGCGCGGTCAACCCGGCCGGCATGGCCGAGCGCAAGGCGCTGCTTTGCCGGCATGGCTATGACAAGGCTTTTCTCGACGGGGCGATTCCACGCGGTGCGGCGGCCGACGATTTCCTCGACGCAGCAGCAATGATGCTGATTGCAGCTCGCATCGCCAATGGCGAGGCAAGACCGTTTCCGGATCCGCCGCTTTGCGACCGTTTCGGCATTCCCGTCGCCATCTGGGCATAATGCATGTCACCCAAAAGCATGCCCTCTGGCTTGACCCGAGGGGTGCGCGGCGACTTTGGGTGCCATGCATCAAACAAAGCCAAGCCATGCGCATCGCATCGCAATTGCGACGGAGCCATCCGCAATTCGGCATTGCCCGCGACGGCCTTTTGCCGTTACAGCCTTCTCCCAGAGTTAGGTCTGTCGAGATTCAGGTCAGGCCGCGCCCTTCGCGGGCCGGCACCACTTGAATATCGAGAGACCGTGCCGCATCCAACCCGGAAAGGGTCCAGACGCCGCCCATGCCTCACCTCCCCGAACACCTTCTCACCGGCTACCGCAATTTCATGAGCGGCCGTTATCCCGCCGAAAGCGGGCGCTACCGCGACCTCGCCCGCGAAGGCCAGGCGCCGGAAACGATGATCGTCGCCTGCTGCGATTCACGCTCGGCCCCCGAAGCGATCTTCGACGCCGGCCCGGGCGAACTCTTCGTGCTGCGCAATGTCGGCAATCTGGTGCCGCCCTATGCGCCGGATGGAGAATTCCATTCGACGTCCGCGGCACTCGAATTCGCCGTGCAGAGCCTGAAGGTCAAGAACATCGTGGTGATGGGCCATGGCCGCTGCGGCGGCATTCGCGCCGCGCTCGACGCCAATTCCGCGCCGCTCTCGCCCGGCGACTTCATCGGCAAATGGATGAGCCTGATCGCGCCGGCCGCCGAGACCGTGTCGTCCAGCACCTTCATGACGGCGACGGAGCGCCAGACCGCGCTCGAGCGCATCTCGATCCGCTATTCGATCGCCAATCTCAGGACCTTTCCTTGTGTTTCGATCCTGGAGGGCAAGGGACGGCTGTCGCTGCACGGCGCCTGGTTCGACATCTCGACCGGCGAGCTCTGGGTGATGAACAAGGACACCGGCGATTTCGAGCGGCTGGAGATGGCATAGGAGGCAGCAAATGGTACGGAATTGCCGTTCGGTCGCTTTTGCTCTGGCAACGCTGCTGTTTTGCGCCATTTCCGCCCGCGCCGACGACAGCGCGATCATCGGCCGCTGGTATTCCGCGCTTCTGGTCGCCGATCGCACCGAATTGTCGGACCTGCTTGCCGACGAAGCCCGCATCAAACTCGACGACCTCGGCGTCGTGCAAAACAAGCAGGAATTCATCGCCTCGATCGATGATTGGCAGGGCGCCGTCGCCGGCGCGGCGATCCGCCACCGGATCGAAAAGACCGAGGGCGGCGTCACCACGGTGATCGCCTGCTACGACTTTCCCAACAACGACATGCTGATGCAGGAGACCTTCGCGGTGACCGACAACCGCATCACCGCCAGTTCGCAGGCGGCGATCGCGGAGACCTGCGACGGCTTCTGAACACCCGCGCTGTTGCGTGCCGCGAGCCAGCGCCCTACATCGGTGACCACCCCGCCTCCCCACAATCAGCGAAAGATTACCCATGCCGTCCACAAAAGCCGTCGACCTCGCCGTCCATCCGCTGACCGCATGGCAAGGACCGCTCGGCTTGCCCGATTTCGCCCGCATCAGTGACGGCGATTTTGCCGGCGTTTTCGACGCGGCGCTGAAGGCGCACGAGGCCGAGATCGAGGCGATATCGGGCAATGCCGAGACACCGACGATAGAGAACACGCTCGGGGCACTCGAACTCGCCGGCGAGGCGCTCGACCGCGTCTCGTCGATCTTCTGGTGCCGGGCCGGCGCCCACACCAACGAGGCGATCCAGGCACTGGAGCGCGAGATCTCGCCAAAGATGTCCAGGCATTTCTCGGCGATCTCGATGAACGAGCGACTGTTTACCCGCATCGACGACCTCTATCAGCGCCGCGAAAGCCTGAAGCTCGACGCCGAGACGCTGCGTGTGCTGGAAAAGACCTGGAAGAGCTTTGTCCGCTCCGGCGCAAAACTCGACGCCGACGGCAAGAAGCGGCTGGCGACGATCAATGAGGAATTGTCGTCGCTCGGCACCAATTTTGGCCAGAACGTGCTGGCCGACGAGCGCGACTGGGCATTGTTCCTCGACGAGGCCGACCTTGCCGGCCTGCCGGATTTCCTGAAAAGCGCGATGGCCGAGGCGGCCGAGATGCGCGGTCAGAAAGGCCGCTATGCCATCACGCTCTCGCGCTCGATCTACGAGCCCTTCACCACCTTCTCCGAACGCCGCGACCTGCGCGAGACCGCCTATCGCGCCTTCACCATGCGCGGCCAGAACGGCGGCGCCACCGACAACACGCAAGTGGTGCGCGACATGCTGCGGCTGCGCGCCGAAAAGGCCAAGTTGCTTGGCTACGCCTCCTTCGCCGCCTTGAAGCTCGACGACACCATGGCCAAGACACCGAAGGCCGTACACGCGCTGCTCGATCCGGTGTGGGAAAAGGCGCTGGAGAAGGCTGCTTCCGACCAGACGCAATTGCAGCGGCTGGCGGCTGAAGCCGGCAGCAACGAAAAATTCGCCGCCTGGGATTGGCGCTTCTATCAGGAAAAATTACGCGCCGAGAAATTCGCCTTCGACGAAGCCGAGTTGAAACCCTACCTGCAGCTCG
>NZ_NWQG01000162.1:0-1503 GCF_002529485.1 Mesorhizobium sanjuanii | reverse complement strand
CGGCATCACCTTCGAGGAGAAGAAGGGCATCGCCGCCTGGCACCCCGACGCGCGCGTCTTCGTAGTGAAGAATGCCGACGGCAGCGAGCGCGGCCTGTTCCTTGCCGATTATTTCGCGCGGCCCTCAAAACGCTCCGGCGCCTGGATGAGCGCGCTTAAGTCCGGCTATAAGCTCGGCCACGGTTCGAAGCCGGTGATCTACAACGTCATGAACTTCGCCAAGCCGCCGGCGGGCGAGGCCGCCCTTCTATCGGTCGACGAGGCAAAGACCTTGTTCCATGAGTTCGGCCATGCGCTGCACGGCATGTTGACCGACGTCACCTGGCCGTCGGTGTCCGGCACCTCGGTCAGTCGCGATTTCGTCGAGCTGCCCTCGCAGCTCTACGAACACTGGCTGACCGTGCCGGCGGTGCTGGAAAAGCACGCGCTGCATGTCAAAACCGGCAAGCCGATGCCGAAAGCGCTGCTCGACAAGATGCTGGCGGCGCGCACCTTCGGCGCGGGCTTTGCCACGGTAGAATTCACAGCATCGGCGCTGGTCGACATGGCCTATCACGCGCGACCGGATGCGCCAGAACAGCCACTTCGTTTCGAAGCCGAAACGCTTGAAAAGCTCGATATGCCCGATACCATCGCCATGCGTCATCGCACCCCGCATTTCGGCCATGTCTTTTCCGGCGACGGCTATTCGGCCGGCTACTATTCATACATGTGGTCGGAGGTGCTCGACGCCGACGCCTTCGCCGCCTTCGAGGAGACGGGCGACCCGTTCAACCCGGCGCTGGCCGAGCGGCTGCGCAAGAACATCTACGCCGCTGGCGGCTCGAAGGATCCGGAGGAGCTCTACACCGCCTTCCGCGGCAAGATGCCGTCTCCCGAAGCGATGATGGTCAAGCGCGGGCTGGTCTGAACAGCGCAGTTGCCAATCTCCCCACTTGAGGGGAGATGTCCGGTCCACCCTCCGCAGCTGCTGCGGAGGACGGGCAGGACAGAGGGGGCGCGAAGGAATGAGGCGCCTCAAACACCGTCGAGCAGCTCAATGCTTCTCGCCAGCGCCGCCGGATCGCCGGAAATGCGCAATGTCTTCAGCCGGGCAGTGCCGCCGGCGACAACCGACACGGCCGAGGCCGGCACGCCCAGCGCCTTGGCGACCAGTCTCTCAAGCGCTTGATTGGCGGCGCCGTTTTCCGGCACTGCACGGACGCGAGCCTTGATATGGCTTCGCCCGTCGGAAGCCGTCTCGATGCCTTCCAGCCTGTCCATCGCTGCCTTTGGCGTCAGCCGGACGAACAGGTCGACGCCGTCGTTACGCGTGCGGAACGGCGCGCTCACCGGACGGCTCAGACGACCAGCGACACCACGGTGGTGAGCAGGAACTGCCGGATGAAGAAGATGATCAGCAAAAGGATGATCGGCGAGATGTCGATACCGCCGAGGTCGGGCATGAAGCGGCGGATCGGCCGCAGCGCCGGCTCGGTCAGCCTGAAGAGCATGTTGCCGACG
>NZ_NWQG01000161.1:0-40400 GCF_002529485.1 Mesorhizobium sanjuanii | reverse complement strand
AAACTCGCCATAGAGCCCATCCGCCGGCACCAAAGCGGGTGCCGCGCGCATCTGCCGCTCTGCGGCGATGCGGATCAACTGTCCGGCCATGTCGAGAAGTCGCCGTTTCAGCCGCGCCTTGCGCGACTGCCAGGCGCCGCCGCCGAGCTTGTCCAATGTCGCTTCGGCCGAATCCGAGCCGTAGCGCGACAGAAGCTCGATGTTTTCCACCGGCAGGAACAGCCGGTCGTCGCCGGCATAGTGGATTTCGAGGCAGTCATGCGGCGCGCCGACAGCTTCGATGGTGCGCAGGCCGATGAAGCGGCCGATGCCGTGATCGGTATGCACGACGATGTCGCCGGAGGACAGCGATGAAGCCTCGGCGATGAAGTCGGAAGCGCGCTTCTTGCGCTTCGAGCGCCGGATCAGCCGGTCGCCCAGAATGTCCTGCTCGGCGACGACGACCAGTTTTTCGGTCTCGAAACCGGATTCGAGCGGCAGCACGGCAAGGGCCGCCTGCCCCGGTTCCAGCTTTTCCGCCTCGGCCAGCGTGGCGACTGGCGTGAGGTTGCCAAGATGATGCTCGGCAAGGATCTGGCCGAGCCGGTCGAGCGAGCCTTCGGTCCAGCCGGCGATGACGACGCGGCGACGCGCGGCGCGCTCGTCGCCGATGTGCTTCACGACGACGTCGAAGACATTGATGCTGGGGTCGGCGCGCTCCTCGACGAAGCTGCGGCCATGCCGCGATCCGGCGTGGTAGACCTTCTTGGCGCCGGCATCCGGCGCATCGAAGGCGGTGAAGTCGATCGCTTCGCGCGGACCGAGCGAGGCGATCAGGTTCTCCGGCGAGAGAAAAAGCAGATCTGGCGGCACCGGCTTGTAGGGCACGGCGTCCTTCAGCGCGCCGTCGGCCTGTTTCCGGCGCGCCTCATAGTGATCGAGGATCAGCGTATGGCGTTCCGCCAGCGCCTCATGCGCCAGATGATCGAAGACGACAGGCGCATCCGGCAGATAGTCGAATACCGTCTCCAGCCGCTCGTAGAAGAAGGGCAGCCAGTGTTCCATGCCGGCAAAGCGCCGTCCCTCGCTGACCGCGGCGTAGAGCCCGTCGTCGCGTTGGGGCGCGCCGAAGGCTTCGATATAGGAGCGGCGGAAGCGGCTGATGGTCTCGGGCGTCAGCGCCACTTCGCTCATCGCCTGCAGCGCCATCGATTTGCGCTGGCCGGTGGTGCGTTGCGTGGCGGCATCGAAGACGCGGATCGATTCCAGCGTGTCCCCGAAGAAATCGAGCCGCAATGCTTCCGTCCAGCCGGGCGCGAACAGGTCAAGAATGCCGCCGCGAACCGCGAATTCACCGACGCCGCGCACGGTCGGCACCCGCTCGAAGCCCGAAGTCTCCAGCCGCGACACCAGCGCGTTCATGTCGATCTGGTTGCCCGGCCTGGCGTGGAAGGTCTGCGCTTCCACCAACTCCGCCGGCGGAATGCGCTGCAACAGCGCATTGGCGGTCGTCAGGATGACCGCGCGGTGCGGTTTCTTCGCCAGCGCAATCATCGCCGTCAATGCATCGAGCCGCCTGGCTGCGGCATCCGCGCCTGGAGAAACGCGGTCATAGGGCAAGCAGTCCCAGGCCGGCAATTCCAGCACCGGCAGGCCGGGCGCGGCAAAGGCCAGCGCTTCGGTGATCGCCGGCAGCCGCTGGCCATCGCGCGCCACGAACAGCACCGGCTTGTCCGGCGCGATCTCGTGCGCCGCCTGCACCAGTGCAAACGCTTCATAGCCATCGGCGACGCCGTCGACGATGAACTGGCCGGCGCGACCCTTGGGCAGGCCGATTGTGGGGATCAGGCTCATGGATTCAACGTTTTCAGAAATTCATTGCCCGGCGGGACGCCAGGATCTTTTGCAGGACGGCACAGTCGATGTCGGGTGGAACCGGGCGTTCGCCGGTGACCATGGGCAGGAATTCGGTGTCGGGAATGTCGAGGAGCCTCTCATATTGGTCGATTTCGTCGCCGGTCAAGGCG
The DNA here is from genome assembly GCF_002529485.1 of Mesorhizobium sanjuanii. Classification (NCBI taxonomy): domain Bacteria; kingdom Pseudomonadati; phylum Pseudomonadota; class Alphaproteobacteria; order Hyphomicrobiales; family Phyllobacteriaceae; genus Mesorhizobium; species Mesorhizobium sanjuanii. Next base: position 38,394 of record NZ_NWQG01000161.1, on the reverse strand, counting down.
CCGATCTCGGCATCGGCGAAGCCACCGAGGATGAGGTCCATCTCGCGCATGCCACGATGCCAGGAGCGGAACAGAAGCTTGCGGCGACGAGCATCGAGCCCCTCGCTTGATCGTCTCGTTCCCGTCATGGTGCCGCATCCTTGCCTGTCGCGGCGCATATAGCGTGGATAGAGGACGGTGTCAGCCTTGCGCTGCGGCTGTCGCGACATAAGCTGACATCATGCGTCCTTCCATCCTCGATCCGTTGTTCGTCCCGATCACCTCGCTTGCCGGCGTCGGGCCGAAGGTAGGCGCGCTGATCGAGAAAGTGGTGGCCGCCGATCTTGGCGACCGCGCCGCGCGCGCCGGCGACCTCTTGTTCGTGCTGCCCAACACCGTCATCGACCGCCGCAACCGGCCGGGCATAGCGCTGGCGCCGGCGGGCGCCATCGTCACCCTCGATGTGCGCATCGACCGCCACCAGCCGCCGCCGCGCGGCAACAGGTCGGTGCCGTACCGGGTCTACGCTCATGATGACACCGGCGAGATCGCGCTGACCTTCTTCCATGCGCACGCCACCTACCTTGAAAAAGCAATGCCCGAAGGCGAGCATGTCGTGGTCTCCGGCCGCATGGAATGGTTCAACGGCCGCCCGACCATGGTCCATCCCGACCATATCGCGCTGGCCAATGACGCCGAAAACCTGCCGCTGGTCGAACCGGTCTATCCGCTGACTGCCGGTCTCTCCGGCAAGGTATTGCGCCGGGCGATCGGCCAGGCGCTCGGCCGTCTACCGGAGCTGCCGGAATGGCAGGATGAGGCGTTCATGCGCCGCCAGACTTTCCCAGCCTTCGGTGACGCACTCGCCCGCGTTCACTATCCGGCGGACCCGATCGATGTCGCCATCGAGGGGCCGGCGTGGCGGCGGCTTGCCTATGACGAGTTACTGGCCGGCCAGGTATCGCTGGCGCTGGTGCGGGCTAAAGTCCGCCGCCTGTCCGGCAGGCCGCTGATCGGCGACGGCCGCATCGTCGACAAGCTGCGCGCGGCCCTGCCCTATTCGCTGACTGCTAGCCAGGAATTCGCGCTCGCCGAGATCAACGCCGATCTCGCCGACCCCGAACGCATGCTGCGGCTTTTGCAGGGCGATGTCGGCTCCGGCAAGACGGTGGTGGCACTGCTTGCGATGGCGCGCGCCGTCGAGGCCGGCGGTCAGGCGGCCTTGATGGCGCCGACCGAAATCCTGGCGCGCCAGCATCTTGCAACGATCACACCTCTGGCTGAGCGCGCCGGTTTGCGCGTCGCCATCCTCACCGGTCGCGAAAAGGGCCGCGAACGCGCCGATACGCTGGCCGGCCTCGCCAGCGGCGAGATCGACATCGTCGTCGGCACCCATGCGCTGTTCCAGGAAACCGTGACCTTTCACGATCTCGTCTTCGCCGTCGTCGACGAACAGCACCGCTTCGGCGTCCATCAACGCCTTGCCATCACCGCCAAGGGCGACGCCCCCGACATGCTGGTGATGACGGCGACGCCGATCCCACGCACGCTGGTACTGACCGCCTTCGGCGACATGGATGTGTCGAAACTGACCGAAAAACCGGCCGGCCGCCAGCCGATCCGCACCGTCACCTTGCCGCTGGAACGGCTGGACGAACTCATCGGCCGCATGCTTGACGCCGTTGCCGACGGGCAGAAGATCTACTGGATCTGTCCGCTGGTCGAGGAATCCGAGGAAATCAAGCTGATGTCGGCGGAGGACCGCTTTGCGGCGCTGAAGCCGTTGTTCGGCGACCGGATCGGCCTCGTGCATGGCCGCATGAAGGGCGCTGACAAGGACGAGGCGATGCGCGCCTTCAAGCAGGGCGAAACACGCATCCTGATCGCCACCACGGTCATCGAGGTCGGCGTCGACGTGCCCGATGCGACGATCATGGTCATCGAACACGCCGAGCGTTTCGGGCTTGCCCAGTTGCACCAGCTGCGCGGCCGGGTCGGGCGCGGCGATATCAAGTCCTCCTGCGTGCTCCTCTATAAGGATCCGCTCGGCGAGACGGCAAAACGCCGGCTGTCCGTAATGCGCGAGACCGAGGACGGCTTCCGCATCGCCGAGGAGGACCTGAAACTGCGCGGCGAAGGCGAATTGCTGGGCACCCGCCAGTCCGGCACGCCGGGCTTCCAGGTGGCGCGCATCGAGGTGCATGCCGACCTGCTTGAAGCCGCCCGCGATGACGCGCGCCTGATCCTGTCGCGCGATCCGGAATTGCAATCCGAACGCGGCTCAGCCCTACGGCTGCTGCTTTATCTGTTCGGCCGTGACGAGGCGGTGCGGCTGCTGCGCGCCGGCTGATGTCCGGCACCGACAGATGGCCCGGCTCCGATTGGCGGATTGGCAAGCGGGCCTTCAATCCGCCCGCCGTTCAACGTCACCATCTTGGTCTTGACCTCCGGCGCCACCAACCCTGCCGAGACGATCAGCTTGGCGCCGTCCTCGATCGTCATGTCGAGCAGCACGATGTCGGATTTCGGCACATACATGAGGAAGCCGGTGGTCGGGTTCGGCGTGCAGGGCATGAATACGGCGACCAGCGGATCGCCCTCCTGGTCGAGCTTCTGGTTGATCTCTGTCTCCTTCTCGCTGGCGACGAAAACCAGCGACCAGACGCCCTTGCGTGGATATTCGACCAGGCCGACCTGCCGGAACATGTCGCCCTTGTTCGACAGCACGGTCTGGAAGATCTGCTTCAGCGAGCCGTAGATGCCGCGCACCAACGGCATGCGGCCGAGCAGGCGCTCGCCGAAATTGACGATGGCGCGGCCAACGATGTTTGCCGTCATGAAACCGATCAGGGTGATGAGGATCAAGGCGACGATCAGCCCGAAGCCGGGAACCGGAAACGGCAGATAGGTGTCGGGGCTGTAGCGCGCCGGAATATAGGGTTTCACCCAGGAATCGACCCAGCCGATGAAGGACCAGGCGATGTAGGCGGTGATCGCAAGCGGCGCGCAGACGATGAAGCCGGTCAGGAAATAGTTCCTCAACCGGGTCATGCCCGAGGTCTTGAGAGCATCCGACATAGTCCACCGCGCCGCGCACTGTTTGCAACGCAACACTAGTGAACCGGAAGACGCTTTGGAATTGCGAAGTTTTTAAACGACGCCCTATTCCACCGTCACCGATTTCGCCAGATTGCGCGGTTGGTCGACGTCCGTGCCCATGAACACGGCGGTGAAATAGGCGAGCATCTGGATCGGCAGCGCGTAGATGATCGGCGAGATGATTTCCGGCACGTCGGGCAGGATGATCGTCTCCATCGTCTTGACGCTGGATTGCGCGGCGCCCTTGCTGTCGGTGATCAGGATGATCTTGCCGCCGCGCGCCGCCACTTCCTGCATGTTCGAAACGGTCTTTTCGAAGATGCGGTCATGCGGGGCGATCACGATCACTGGCATGTTCTCGTCGATCAGCGCGATCGGCCCGTGCTTCAGCTCGCCCGCGGCATAGCCCTCCGCATGGATATAGGAGATTTCCTTGAGTTTCAGCGCGCCTTCCATGGCCAGCGGAAAATTGGTGTCGCGGCCGAGATAGAGCACATCGCTGTAGCGTGACAGTTCGCGCGAAATCTGTTCGATCTGCCCGTCGAGCTTCAGCACCTGGTTGGCATAGCGCGGCGCCTCGGACAGTTCGCGCACCAGCTTCTTTTCCTGTTCGCGCGAAAGCGTTCCGCGCGCCGCCCCGGCCCGCACGGCAAGCGAGGCCAGCACCGATAACTGACAGGTGAAGGCCTTGGTCGAGGCGACGCCGATCTCCGGTCCGGCCAGCGTCGGCAAGATAACGTCGGATTCGCGCGCCATCGTCGATTCGCGCACATTGACGACCGCGCCGATCTTCATCCCGGCCTTGCGGCAATAGCGCAGCGAGGCCAGCGTGTCGGCGGTCTCACCCGATTGCGAGATGAAAAAGGCGGCGTCGTTCTTCGACAGCGGCATTTCGCGGTAGCGGAATTCCGAGGCCACATCGATGTCGACCGGCAGCCGCGCATAACGCTCGAACCAGTATTTGCTGATCAGGCCGGCCAGATAGGCGGTGCCGCAGGCCGAAATCGCCAGCCGGTCGATCTTGGCAAAGTCAAAAGGCAGGTCGAGCGGCTTCGAGACGCCACCGACGAAATCGACATAATGCGCCAGCGTGTGCGAGATGACTTCGGGCTGCTCATGGATTTCCTTTTCCATGAAATGGCGCCGGTTGCCCTTGTCGACCATGAAGGACGTGCTGAGCGACTGCTGGCGCTTGCGGTCGACCTTGTTGCCCTCCATGTCGAAGATGGCAATCTCGTTGCGGCGCACCACCGCCCAGTCGCCATCCTCCAGATAGGTGATCGAATTGGTGAACGGGGCAAGCGCGATGGCGTCGGAGCCGAGGTACATCTCGCCATCGCCATGGCCGACTGCCAGCGGCGGACCGTTGCGCGCGCCAACGATCAGGTCCTCGTCGCCTTTGAACATGATCGCCAGCGCGAAGGCGCCTTCCAGCCGCTTCAGCGCCTGGTGCGCGGCCTCGACTGGCTTCAAGCCCTTTGCCAGTTCGCGCGCCACCAGGTGCGCGACGACCTCGGTGTCGGTTTGCGAGGAAAATGTGTAGCCGTCACGCATCAGTTCGTCGCGCAATTCGGCGAAATTCTCGATGATGCCGTTGTGAACGATGGCGACTCCGTCTGAAAAATGCGGATGCGCGTTGGTTTCGTTCGGCACGCCATGCGTCGCCCAGCGCGTGTGGCCGATGCCGATCGTGCCGTCGAGCGGTTCTTCCTTCAGCCGGCGCTCGAGATTGATCAGCTTGCCTTCGGCGCGGCGGCGTCCGAGCCGGCCATGCTCGACGGTGGCGACGCCGGCCGAATCATAGCCGCGATATTCCAGCCGTTTCAACGCATCGACGATGAGCGGCGCCACCGGCGAATGACCGACAATTCCAACGATACCGCACATTGCCGTTTGCCCCCCGATTGCCCGCGGAAACCCAGCGCTATTTAGGGATCGCCGGGCTACCTCGAAAATCACATTGCGTTTCGTCCCGTATCAGCCGGAACTGTTCTTGTACAAATGCACCATGACACGGCGCCCTTGCAATCCGGTTACCGCGATCTCTCGGTTTCTCCGTGTCCTACCCTATCTGCCTCGGCAGTTCCTGAAATCCGTCAAAGACATGACGCGATCCACGGACGAATAATCGGCGTGATAGTACCTCAACGAGGCGGTTTCGGCGAAACTGAACTGTCACGAATGTCCCCGAGGCTAGCCTTTTTTGCGGGCCGCCGCGGCCGAGGCAAAACGCTCGCGCAATTCCTTGCCCTTGCCGGCCAGCGACCTCTGGCGGGCGCGGCCGAAGGCCAGCGCGTCCTCGGCCACGTCTTCGGTGATCACGCTGCCCGAGGCGATGTAGCCGCCCTTGCCGATCGTGACCGGCGCCACCAGCGAGGAGTTCGAGCCGATGAAGGCCCCTTCGCCGATATCGGTGAAGAATTTCGAATAGCCGTCATAGTTGCAGGTGATGGTGCCGGCGCCGATATTGGCGCCGGCGCCGATGCGGGCATCGCCGATATAGGTCAGGTGATTGACCTTGGCACCCTCCTCGATAACAGCCTGCTTGACCTCGCAGAAATTGCCGACCTTGGCCTTTTGCCTCAGGTCGGCGCCGGGCCGCAGCCGGGCGAACGGACCGACATCGCAATTCGAGGCGATCGTAGCGCCTTCGATATGGCTGAAGGCATGGATCTTCGCACCCGTGGCGATCGTCACCCCCGGCCCGAACCAGACATTGGGCTCGACGACCGTATCGGCGCCGATTTCGGTGTCGTGCGAGAAGAACACGGTTTCCGGCGCAATCAGCGTGACGCCCGACAGCATCGCCTCGCGACGCCGACGCGTCTGCCAGATACCTTCGGCTTGCGCCAGTTCGGCGCGGTTGTTGATGCCGAGCGCATTCTCGAAACTGGCCTGCGAGGCAACGACTTCAAGGTCCTGCGCGGCGGCGATCTCGACAATGTCGGTAAGATAATATTCGCCCTTGGCGTTGTGGTGGCCGACGGCCTCTAGCAGCTTCAGCGCCTGCTTGCCGGCGATCGCCATCATCCCGGCATTGCAGAAGGTGATCTTCTTCTCCTCGTCGGTGCAATCCTTCTCCTCGCGGATGGCCATGAGCTTGCCGGCCTTTTCGATCAGGCGGCCATAGCCGGCAGGGCTGGGCGGGCGGAAGCCGATGACGACCACGGCGGCGCCTTTTGCCAGCTTCAGGCGCGCGGCGATCAGTACCGCCGGATCGATCAGCGGCGTATCACCAAACATGACGAGAATATCGTCGTAACCTCTTGATATCGCATCGCGAGCCGCAAGCACCGCATGTGCCGTACCGAGCCGTTTCTCCTGCACGAAGCACTCGGCCTTCGGCGCGAATTTCTGCGCCGCCTTGCGCATTTCCTCCGCCCCGTGGCCGATGACCAGCGCCTGATCGCCGGCGCCGGCAGCCTCGGCCGCCTTCACGACATGGGCGACCATCGGCAGGCCTGCGATTTTATGGAGCACCTTGGGCAGCGCACTCTTCATGCGCGTCCCTTCGCCGGCGGCAAGGATGACGGACAGGCAGGATCTCTGGCTCATGGAAGGACAACCGTATGAAAGGGATCAGGAATCGGGACTATCTAGCATTGGCGCCATGCTGCACCAATGCGGTTAAATTCCGGTGAGATGGTCGAGCAACTGACTTTTAACCAGTAGGTCTAAAGGTCAATCCAACGCGCTGGCAAGGGCCTGCATCTGGGCGACCTACCCCAACTGCCCCAGCACCGGGAAATTCTCCAGCAACCAGTAGGACGCGGCCTGGACGCCACCGGTGAGGAAAAAGATACCGGCGACGACCAGCAGCGCGCCGATGGCCCTCTCGACACGGCCGAGATGGACGCGGAACTTTCCGAGGAAGCGCATGAAAGCGCCGGAAAACAGCGCCGCGATCAGGAACGGTATGCCGAGGCCGAGCGAATAGGCGGCAAGCAGAGCCGCGCCCTCGCCCACAGTCTCGCGGCCGCCGGCCAGCGTCAGGATCGGCCCCAGCACCGGTCCGATGCAAGGCGTCCAGCCGAAGGCGAAGGCCAGCCCCATGACATAGGCGGCAACGACACTGGCCGGCTTGCCCTGCGACTGGAAACGCGCCTCCCGCGACAAGAGCGGGATGCGCAATATGCCGAGGAAATTCAACCCCATCAGGATGATGAGCACGCCGGCGGCCATCGCCAGCGGTTCCTGCCAGACACGCAGCCAATGGCCGATGGTCGAGGCGCCGGCGCCAAGCGAGACGAAGACGGTGGAAAAGCCGAGCACGAAGGCGATCGAGGAGAAAAGCAGCGCGCCTCGCGTGCCTTCGCGCGCCGTCAGGCCGGTCTCGCCACGGAAATCGTCGACAGAGACGCCGGCCATATAGCAGAGATAGGGCGGCACCAGCGGCAACACGCAAGGCGACAGGAACGAGATCGCCCCCGCCCCGATCGCGCTGACATAGCCGATGTCCAGTGCCACTTCAGTCTCCCTGTGTTTGCGCCGCCTGTATTTCCGCCGCTTGTGTTTGCGCTGCCATATAGCCGCGACCGCGTCGGTCCGCCAATCACCATCGCGTGGCAAGTCGTCGCCTTGCCGCCAAAGACCTGGCCAACAGAATTGCGGGAAGAAAGCTCGGGCAGGCAGCGTTGACTGGCGAGAGGCCGCGATTTCCCGCGCGTTTCTTTGAATTACCCGAGGAGATTCCCATGAAAACGATCACAGTCGGGCTGGCGGTGCTTTTGCTCGCCACCGCCGCGTCCCATGCCGCCGAAGCTTGGAAGGAAGCCGACGTCGGAGGCGCCAAGATCTATACCGACGCCAACGGCATGACACTCTACACCTATGACAAGGACGAGAAGGGCAAGTCGAACTGCTACGACAAATGCGCCACCAACTGGCCGCCGCTCAAGGCGGAGGCCGACGCCAAGGCCGAGGGCGAATGGACAGTCGTCGACCGCACCGACGGAACCAAGATGTGGGCCTATGACGGCAAGCCCCTCTATACGTTCATCAAGGACAAGAAGGCCGGCGATGTCACCGGAGACGGCGTCGGCGACGTCTGGCATATCGCCAAGGCCGACTAGAGGCCTCAATGCGGCTTCCCGCCCGCTGGCGGGACATGCCGGTCGCCGGGCATCACCATGCAGCCGGCGGCCGGCTTCTGTTTGTGGACCGTGTCGCCCGTCCCCCGGCGCGGCATTCCGGCCGGTTCTTCCTCGACTCGCTGGGAATTCCAGGTCGTTTCGGCGACCGGGGCGGCGCCATCGCCACCAGCCGGAATTCTGTGATTTCCATCATACACTCTAAGAGTGTATTACCGCGGGCATCCCCGCATTTTGACGGCTTGCCCTTGACCGGATGCAAAAGCGCGGCCATGTGAGCGACAAATTATGCGAGATTTCGTCGCGCGCAGCGGAATTCTTCTGCCGCATCACAACTGATATGAGACCTCATGGACGTCGTCGTCGTCGAATCGCCGGCCAAGGCGAAGACAATCAACAAGTACCTCGGCAAGAACTACAAGGTTCTGGCCTCGTTCGGTCATGTCCGCGATCTTCCGGCCAAGGACGGCTCGGTGCGCCCGGATGAGGACTTTGCCATGTCCTGGGCCGTCGACACCGCCTCGGGCAAGCGCCTGGCCGACATCGCCAAGGCGGTCAAGGACGCCGATGGCCTGATCCTGGCCACCGACCCGGATCGCGAGGGCGAGGCCATCTCCTGGCATGTTCTGGAAGTGCTGAAGCAGAAGCGCGCGCTCAAGGACAAGCCGGTCAGCCGTGTCGTCTTCAACGCCATCACCAAATCGTCGGTGCTGGAGGCGATGGCCAACCCGCGCCAGATCGACGCGCCGCTGGTCGATGCCTATCTCGCCCGTCGCGCGCTCGACTATCTCGTCGGCTTCACGCTGTCGCCCGTTCTGTGGCGCAAGCTGCCGGGCGCACGCTCGGCCGGGCGCGTCCAGTCCGTAGCGTTGCGTCTGGTCAGCGATCGCGAATCGGAGATCGAGCGCTTCATCCGCGAGGAATATTGGCAGATCGCCGCCATCCTCGGCACGCCGCGCAACGAGAGTTTCGAGGCGCGGCTGACTGCTTTCGAGCGCAAGAAGCTGCAAAAACTCGACATCGCCAACAAGGAGCAGGCCGACGACATCAAGGCGATGCTGGAAGGCGCCGTCTTCAAGGCACTCTCCGTCGAAGCCAAGCCGACCAAGCGCAATCCCGGTCCGCCTTTCACCACCTCGACACTGCAGCAGGCCGCCTCCTCGCGCCTTGGCTTTTCGGCCACCCGCACCATGCAGGTGGCGCAACGGCTCTATGAAGGCATGGACATCGGCGGCGAGACGGCAGGCCTGATCACCTATATGCGAACCGACGGCGTGCAAATGGCGCCGGAGGCGATCGACGCCGCCCGCGACGCGATCGCCAAGGAATTTGGCCCCAAATACCTGCCCGAAAAGCCGCGTCTTTACACGACCAAGGCCAAGAACGCCCAGGAAGCGCACGAAGCGATCCGCCCGACCGATTTCATGCGCACGCCGGCTTCGGTCAGGCAATATCTCGATGCCGACCAGGCGCGGCTCTACGAAATGATCTGGAAACGCGCCATCGCCAGCCAGATGCAGCCGGCCGAGATCGAGCGCACCACGGTCGAAATCGAGGCGGTCAACGGCGCCCGCACCGCCGAACTCCGTGCCGTCGGCTCCGTCGTCCGCTTCGACGGCTTCATTGCCGCCTACACCGACCAGAAGGACGAGGATGCGGAAGACGAGGAAAACCGCCGCCTGCCCGAGATCCGCGCCGGCGAAAAGCTTGACCGCGAGGCGATCAACGCCACCCAGCACACCACCGAGCCGCCGCCGCGCTATTCCGAGGCGTCGCTGATCAAGAAGCTGGAAGAGCTCGGTATTGGCCGTCCCTCGACCTATACGGCGATCTTGAAGACGCTCGAGGACCGCGACTATGTCACCATCGACAAGCGCAGGCTGGTGCCGCAGGCCAAGGGCCGGCTGCTGTCGGCCTTCCTCGAGAGCTTCTTCGAGCGCTATGTCGAGTATGACTTCACCGCATCGCTCGAGGAAAAGCTCGACGAGATTTCCGACGGCAAGCTCGCCTGGAAGGACGTGCTGCGCGACTTCTGGAAGGATTTTTCCGGCGCTGTCGCCGACATCAAGGAGTTGCGCGTCACCGACGTCCTCGATGCCTTGAACGAGGAACTGGCGCCGCTGGTGTTTCCGGCGCGGGAAGACGGTTCGAACCCCCGCATCTGCCCGAAATGCGGCACCGGCAACCTCTCGCTGAAGCTCGGCAAGTTCGGCGCCTTCGTCGGCTGCTCGAACTATCCCGAATGCTCGTTTACCCGTCAGCTTGGCGATGCCGCCAATCCCAATGGCGAGAATGGCAATGGCGAGGACGGCACCAAGGTGCTCGGCAAGGATCCGTATACGGCCGAGGAAATCACGCTGCGCAGCGGCCGTTTCGGCCCCTATATCCAGCGCGGCGATGGCAAGGAAGCCAAGCGCTCCAGCCTGCCCAAGGGTTGGACGGTCGAATCCATCGACCACGAAAAGGCGCTTGCCCTGCTAGCGCTGCCGCGCGATGTCGGCAAGCATCCGGAGAGCGGCAAGATGATCTCCGCTGGTCTGGGACGCTACGGCCCCTTCGTGCTGCATGACGGCACCTATGCCAATCTCGAAGGCATCGATGAGGTGTTCTCGATCGGCCTGAACCGCGCCGTGTCGGTGATCGCCGAGAAGCAGTTGAAAGGCCCGGGCGGCCGCAACGGTGGCACGCCCGCCGCCTTGAAAGACCTTGGCGACCATCCCGACGGCGGTGGCAAGATCGTCGTGCGCGACGGCAAATACGGGCCTTACGTGAACTTCGGCAAGGTCAATGCCACCTTGCCCAAGGGCAAGGATCCGCAGTCGGTGACCATCGAGGATGCGCTGGCGCTGATTGCCGAGAAGGAAGCCAAGGGCGGCGGCAAGAAGCCATTCCGCCGCGCGGCCGCATCGGCTGGCAAGCCGGCAGCGGCCAAGAAGACGGCCGCCAAGAAGCCGGCCGCCAGGAAAAAAGGATAGGACGGCGTGGCGCGCGGGATCTCCGGACGAAGCCACGGCGATCCGCGCACCGCCGACACACGCGCCAAGGTCAAGGACGACTACCGGCCGTCGCGCGATGAGATCTTGCGCTACATCGCCGAAAATCCGGATCGTTCCGGTAAACGCGACATCGCCAAGGCCTTTGCGCTGCGCGGCGAGGACCGTATCTGGCTGAAGGACATGCTTCGCGACCTGCAGGACGAGGGCCTGCTGACCAGGGAGCGCAAGCGGCTCGCCCGCGTCGGCGCCCTGCCCCACGTCGCCGTGCTCGACATTTTTGGCCGCGACGGCGACGGCGCGCTGTTGGCGCGCCCGACCGAAGCCCTGGGTAGCGGCGAGCCTCCCATCGTTGCCATCCGCGTGTCGCGCGGCGGCCCGGCGCCGGGCATCGGCGACCGCGTATTGGCCAAGACCTTCCCGGCCGACGATGCGGGTGCCGCCCCGGGCGGCCCCGCCTATACCGGGCGGGTGATGAAGATCTTCGAAAAGCGCACCGAGGCCGTTCTCGGCGTCTTTCGCGTGCTGAAGGACGGTACTTTCCGCATCGAGCCGGTGGAACGGCGCCAGCCCGAACTGATCGTCGACAAGGAATTCCAGAACGGCGCGAAGAATGGCGACCTGGTCGAAGTCGAGCCGGCACGGGCCTCCCGCTACGGTTTGCCCCGCGCCAAGGTGCTGACGGTGCTGGGGTCGTTGACCAGCGAGAAGGCGGTCTCGATGATCGCCATCCATGCGCACGACATTCCGCACATTTTTCCGGCGGACGTCATCGCCGAGGCCGAGGCGGTCAAGCCTGCGACGCTGGCCGGCCGCGAGGACTGGCGCGACCTGCCGCTGGTCACCATTGATCCGGCCGACGCCAAGGATCATGACGACGCGGTTTTTGCTACACCCGATCTTGACGAGAAGAACCCAGGCGGCGTGATCGCGACGGTCGCGATTGCCGATGTCGCCGCCTATATCCGTTACGGCACGGCGCTCGACCGCGAGGCGCTCAAGCGCGGCAATTCGGTCTATTTCCCGGATCGCGTCGTGCCGATGCTGCCCGAGCGCATCTCCAACGATCTGTGTTCGCTGCGCGAAGGCCAGGACCGCCCGGCGCTGGCCGTGCGCATGACTTTCTCCGCTGATGGTCACAAGCTCAGGCATTCGTTCCACCGCGTCATGATGAAATCGGTGGCCAAGCTCGCCTACCCGCAGGCGCAGGCCGCCATCGATGGCGCGCCCGACGACAAGACCGGCCCGATCCTCGACACCGTGCTGAAGCCGTTATGGGATGCCTACGCCATACTCAAGCGTGGCCGCGATACACGCCAACCGTTGGAACTTGACCTGCCGGAGCGCAAGATCCTGCTCAAGCAGGACGGCACCGTCGACCGCGTCGTCGTGCCAGAGCGGCTCGACGCCCACAGGCTGATCGAGGAATTCATGATCCAGGCCAATGTCGCGGCCGCCGAAACGCTGGAGGCGAAGCGGCAGGCGCTGGTCTACCGCATCCACGACGCGCCCTCGCTCGCCAAACAGGAATCGCTGCGCGAGTTCCTGCAGACGCTCGGTCTGTCGCTGGCGCGCGGCGCGCAGATGCGGCCAGCCCAGTTCAACGGCATTCTGGAGCGCGTCAGCGGTGCCGACAACGAAGGGCTGGTCAACGAAGTGGTGCTGCGCTCGCAAAGCCAGGCCGAATACTCGCCCAAGAATATCGGCCATTTCGGCCTCAACCTGAAACGCTATGCGCATTTCACCTCGCCGATCCGCCGCTATGCCGACTTGATCGTGCATCGCGGGCTGATTGCCGCGCTCGGCTTCGGTGCGGGCGGGCTGACGCAGAATGAGGCGGAACGGCTGGAAGAGGTTTCGGTGCTGATTTCCGGTACCGAGCGGCGCGCCATGGCCGCCGAGCGCGACACGGTCGACCGGCTCATCGCCGCCTATCTCGCCGAGCGCGTCGGCGACCGTTTCGACGCGCGCATCTCCGGCGTCACCAAATCGGGACTATTTGTCCAATTGCCGCAGTTTGGCGCGGATGGTTTCATCCCGGTGTCAAGTCTGGACGGCGATTACTATATATACGATGAAACTGCCCGATCGCTTTTCGGAGAACGTACCGGCAAGGGCTACCAGCTTGCCGACCGCGTCGAGGTTCGCCTGGTCGAGGTGGCGCCCATGGCAGGCGCGATGCGTTTCGAGATGCTGACCGACCCAAAGCCGCTGCCCGGCTCCAAAAGGTCGTTTCACAAGGCCAAGGGCCGCGCCCGGGCGTCGCAATCGCGTCCAGGCCCGCGCGGCAGGAGACGGTAATGGCAAAAGAACTGGGAATGGAACCGCAGGTTTTCGGCGGCGAACATCACTCGGGCCGGGCAGCCCGACCGCTATGGACGGCGATGAAGCGTGGCCTGCTCGGCCGCTGCCCGCATTGCGGCGAGGGCAAGCTGTTTCGCGCCTTCACCAAGACCGTCGACAAATGCGACGTCTGTGGCGAAGAGCTTCATCACCACCGCGCTGACGACCTGCCCGCCTATCTGGTGATCGTCATCGTCGGCCACATCGTGCTCGGCGCCTTCATGGGTGTCGAGGCGACCTCTACCCTCTCCACCTGGCAACATATCGCCATCTGGGTGCCGCTGACCATTCTCCTGGCGGTCGCGCTGCTGCAGCCGGTCAAGGGCGCTGTCATCGGCCTGCAATGGGCACTCTATATGCACGGCTTCGGTGGCGAAGAGGACAGGATCGAATCTCATCCCGAGGCTTGAAACAAAGACTGGCGCAATCGGCGATGGCTGAACGCCACTTTCGCATGGCAGAAGATTCCGCTAGGTCGTGCGCATGGATGGTATGACCAAGGCGCACATCGACAAGGTTGAGCGGAGTGCGGTTGTACTTGGCACAAGGCCAATTCGTCCGCGTGATGCCGCGACGCTGATCCTGCTCGACCGCAAAGGCGACGATCTCGTGGTGCTGATGGGCCGGCGTCACGCCCGTCACGCCTTCATGCCGGGGAAGTTCGTCTTTCCCGGTGGCCGCACCGATCCGGCCGACAGCCATATTCCCGTCGCCACCGCCCTTCACCCCAAGGATGAAGCGAGCCTCATTGCCGGCCTCGGCCGCACCAGCCCGGCTCGCGCCCGCGCCATCGCGCTTTCGGCGATCCGCGAGACCTATGAGGAGGCTGGCTTGCTTGTCGGCCAGAAAGGCGCTTTGGCGACGACCAGGCGTGACTGGCAGGGTTTTGTCGAGCACGGCGTAAGACCCTCGCTGGACGCACTGCGTTTCATTGCACGCGCCATCACGCCGCCGAACCGGGTGCGCCGCTTCGATACGCGCTTTTTCAGCGCCTGGCGCAGCGATGTCGCCGTCGAGCTGCCTGATGGCGGCCCGACCAACGAGCTGGAGGAACTGGTCTGGCTGCCGCTTGCCAAAGCCAGGGAGGCCGATGTTCCAGACATCACGCGGACGGTGCTGGAGGAACTGGAGCGTCGGCTCGCCGATGACCCGCTCCTGCTTCCTGGCGGTTCCGTGCCGTTCTACCGGTCTGTCCGCAATCGCTTTGTCCGCGAAATCCTGTAGCATAGAGCATCCGCATCCCATGACGGTCGATACCCAGCAAAAGGGCGAGGAACGCGTACACTGGTTGCCGATGGTCGCGGCGATCTCGTCGATCAGCGTCGTCGGCATCGCCATCGGCCTCGGCATGCCGCTGCTCAGCGTCATCCTGGAATCGCGCGGTCATTCGGCGTCGATGATCGGCCTCAACACCGCGGTCGCCGGCCTGGCCTCGATCGCCGGCGCGCCGCTTGCCACCCCGCTTGCCATGCGGTTCGGCGTCGCCTGGACCATGATTGCCATGATTGCCGCCGGTGCGCTGGCGTTCATCGGCTTCCATTTCGCGCCGGATTTCTGGATGTGGTTTCCGCTGCGCATCGTGCTGCATATCGCCTTGACGGTGCTGTTCATCCTGTCGGAATTCTGGATCAGCACATCGGCGCCGCCGCACCGGCGTGGTCTTGTGCTCGGCATTTACGCCACCGTCCTGTCGCTCGGCTTTGCCGCCGGACCATGGCTGTTCGCCCATCTCGGCAGCTCCGGCTTCAGGCCCTTCGGCGTCATCATCGGCTTGGTGACGCTGGCCGCAATACCGGTGCTCGCCGCACGCAACGAGAGCCCGACAATCGTCTCCGACGGCGAAACCAGCAATTTCCTGCGCTACATCTGGCTGGTGCCGACGGCGACTGCGGCCGTACTGGTGTTCGGCGCCGTCGAGACCGGCGGCTTTGCTCTGTTCCCGATCTACGGCAGCCGCATCGGCTATTCAGAAGCCGATGCCGCGCTGCTCCTGACCATGATCGGTCTCGGCAATGTGTTGCTGCAGATACCCATCGGCATGATCAGCGACCGCGTCAGCGACCGCCGCTATCTGCTGCTCGCCTGCGCCACCGTCGGCCTCGCCGGCACCGTCTTCATGCCGTTCTTTGCCCAGAATTGGCACCTGATGGCCGCACTTCTGTTCGTCTGGGGCGGCGTCGTCGCGGCCATGTACACGATCGGCCTTGCGCATCTCGGCTCGCAGCTTTCCGGCCACGAACTGGCTTCGGCCAACGCCGCCTTCGTGCTGTGCTACGGCGTCGGCATGGTGCTTGGTCCGCAAGCGATCGGCATCGGCATGGATGCGTTCGGCCCGTCCGGCTTCGGCTGGTCGCTCGGCCTGTTCTTCGCCTCCTATATCGCTCTGGTCGCCTTCAGGCTCGTGCGGAAAATCCTGTAGCGCGACGCCGTCGCCAATCCCCTTCTTCGCGGCATCCTGCGGCAGGCTGCTGACATCACCGTGTCAGTAGCACCCCTGCTATATCAACGCTCCAAACCACCATCAGCAGGGAGATATCAGATGATCGACAGTGGTTTTGAAACGAAATCGGTGCGGATGGAATTGCTGCTGCTCGTCAGCTTTCAGGCGCCCGCCGCCGACGTCGACCGCATCATGGAAGCGGTGACCGCGATCACCCCGCTCGGCATGGGCAAGTATGACAGCAATGCCTTCCAGTCGGCGGGCGGCATCGAGCGCTACCGGCCACTCGAAGGTGCGGCCGCCGGCGCCGAGACGGTCTTGCGGGAGCGGCCGGGCACCGTCGAAGTGTCGTTCGAACTGGCTGACGACCAGCGGCTGGCCGAGCGCGTCGTCGAGGCGATTTACCAGGCGCACTCCTACCAGGAGCCGGTGATCCGCATTCAGCCGCTGCTTGCCAGCCGCTCGAAGGGCCTTGATGACCGCTCCAATCCGAACCGCTGGTGGAACACGACGGGCGATTGGAAGAAAGCGACTGCTTCGATCAAGGAAGACGCTTGAACCTCCAAGATACGCGCATTGGATGTGGCTGAGGTTCGCCCGGGCTTGACTTTCCGGGCATATTCTTTATGTGTCGCGCCAAGTTTCCCGCGTCTGGGCGTTTCCCCCGTGCTCCAGCGGCCAACCCCACGAACATTAATGGACTGATATCATGGCCAAAGCCGCAAACATCAAGATCAAGCTTCTGTCGACTGCCGACACCGGTTTCTTCTACGTAACCAGCAAGAACAGCCGCACCAAGACGGACAAGCTGTCATTCCGCAAATACGATCCGGTCGCCAAGAAGCACGTCGAATTCAAGGAAACCAAGATCAAGTAATCCGGTTTCCTTCGCATTACCGAAACGCCGCCTCAGGGCGGCGTTTTCGTTTGTTAAATCAGCCAGGGCTGCCGTTCGATCCCAACAGCGTGGCGCTGACCTTTCGAGGGAACGAACCGGTCCGCCCTGAGTTAATAAATCATGACGAACACCATGGAACCCACGATTGCGCGATGGCCAATGCCAGGGAACGCATCAACCGGACCGAGTTTGCGCTCGAACGCACAGAAGAAATGCTGGGCGAGAACATCGCGCTGCTTATCAGGATTCGCGGGCAACGGCGTCTGATCGAGGCTGCACACCGCTTAGTGACGATCGGCCCTCCAGCACTCTCTGCACGCCAAACTACCCACCGCTCATAGGCACCGAGTGAGGTCTTTCTATCCGACGCGGTTTCCGCTTGCCGGATCGAAGATATGCAGCGCCGCCGGTTCGGCTGACAGCCGCACCCTGTCGCCCGGCCTGATAGTGCTGCGCCCCATAACGAAGACGCAGAGCTGCTGGCCGGCCATTTGAACATAGAACTGGGTCGAGAGGCCAAGCGGCTCGACCACTTCGACCTCGGCCTCGAGCCCCCCGCCTTCGGCAAGCTGGATATGCTCCGGCCGCAGCCCGACGGTGATTGCGTCACCGTCCTGCAACGGCAGGCCATCCGGCAATCGGAGCTTCTGGCCATCGGCCAGCACGGCGTCGACCTTGCCGCCCTTGCTGACCGTCGCCGGCAGGAAATTCATGCCGGGCGAGCCGATGAAGCCGGCGACGAAGATGTTGGACGGCCGGTCGTAGAGTTCCAAGGGATGGCCGACCTGCTGGACGAAGCCGTCATGCATGACGACGATGCGGTCGGCCATGGTCATGGCTTCGATCTGGTCGTGGGTGACATAGACCGAGGTTGTCTTGAGCTGCTGGTGCAGCGCCTTGATCTCGGCGCGCATATGGACGCGCAGTTTGGCGTCGAGATTGGACAAAGGTTCGTCGAAAAGAAAAACCTTGGGGTCGCGCACGATGGCGCGGCCCATGGCGACGCGCTGGCGCTGGCCGCCGGAGAGCTGGCGCGGCAGGCGTTGCAGGAAGCTGTCGAGGCCGAGGCGCTTGGCGGCCGCACCCACCCTGGTGTCAATCGTCGTCTTCTCCGCCTTCTTCAGGAGCAGGCTGAAACCCATGTTCGACGACACGTCCATGTGCGGATAGAGTGCGTAGGACTGGAACACCATGGCGATGTCACGGTCCTTCGGCGCGATGTCGTTGACCAATCGCTCACCAATGCGGATCTCGCCGCCGGAAACCTCCTCCAGCCCGGCGATCATGCGCAAAAGGGTCGACTTGCCGCAACCGGACGGGCCGACCAGCACGACGAACTCGCCATCGGCGATTTCGAGGTCGACGCCGTGCAGGATGCGCAGTGAGCCATAATCCTTCTCGACATTTTGCAGCGTGACGGAAGCCATCGATTATCCTTTGACGGCACCGGCGGTGAGACCGGTGACGAGATAGCGTTGCAGGAAGGCGAAGAAGATGCAGACCGGGATCAGCGCCAGGATCGATGCCGCCATCATCTGCCCCCAGTCGACGGCGAACTTGCCGATAAAGGTGAGCAGGCCGACGGCGAAGGTCTTTTGAGCGTCGCTGGAGATCAGCATCAGGGCGAACAAAAGCTCGCTCCAGGCGGCGGTGAACACAAATCCGAGCGTCGCGCCCATACCGGGCAGCGTCAGCGGCACGATCACCTTGCGCATCGCCTGCGCGCGCGTGCAGCCGTCGATCATCGCCGCCTCTTCGAGGTCCCTGGGGATACCGTCAAAGAAGGACTGCATCAGGAAGGTGGCGAAGGCGGTGTTGAAGGCGGTGTAGATGATGATCAGCCCGACCAGACTGTTGGTCAGGCCAAGATCTCCCATGATGCGGTAGATCGGCGGGATGACCATCACCAGCGGGAAGGTCTGGGTGAGCAGGAGCAGGATGGCGAGCGTCGCCTTGCCGCGGAAGGTGAAGCGCGACATGGCATAGCCGGCAAGCGTGGCGATGATGGTGACGAAGGCTGCCGTCGTCACCGAGACGATGACGCTGTTCAGGAAATAGCGCGGAAAGTCGGAAGCTTCGAGAACCGTGACGAAATTCTGGAAGGTCGTCCGCGACGGCCACAAGGTGATGCCCTCGGAATAGAGCAGCCGTTCCGGCGTGACGGATATCTTCAGTGTCCAGAAGATCGGGAACAGCGCGAAGATCATGTAGGCGGCGATGGCGCTATAGAGTCCGATGCCACCCAGAAGTCGCGAGGAAGTGGAGCGTCCGGCAATCATCAGACGTGCCTCACCAGCGTGCGGCGGATGGCGATCAGCGCCACCGCATAGGCAATCAGCAGGACCAGCAGCAGCACCGCCACCGCCGAGGCATAGCCCTTGTCCAGCGACTTGAAGGCGCTGACATAGATGTAGACCGGCACTGTACTGGTCGAGCCGGCCGGCCCGCCCTCGGTCATGACGAAGATCAGGTCGGCGAAAGTGGCGATCCAGATCGTGCGCAGCATGACGGTGATGACGATGGTCGGCGCGAGGAAAGGTAGCGTCACCTTGGTGAAGCGCTGCCACGGCGAGGCGCCGTCGATGGCCGCCGCCTCATGCAGTTCCGACGGGATCGACTTCAGCGCCGCCAGCAGCGTGATGGCGAAGAACGGGATGCCGAACCAGATGTTGGCGATGATTGGCCCCCACATGGCGGTGGCGGGATCGGACAGGATATTGGTCGGCTCGGCCTTGAGCCCCAGCGCGTAAAGCCAGTGCGGCAACGGCCCGATGATCGGATTGAACAGCCAGGCCCAGGTGAGGCCCGACAGGAAGGACGGCACCGCCCAGGGCAGGAACACCACCGCCTGCACCACCTTGCGGCCAACGAACGGCTTGTCGAGCAGCAGTGCCAGGCCGAGACCGAGGAAGAACTGGAAGAACAGGCTGGCGACCGTCCACCACAGCGTGTTGACCAGCGCCTGCCCCAGCACCTGGTCCGAGAGCATGGCCTGATACTGGCCGAGGCCGACATATTCCGACTTGAAGGCGGAGAATTTGCGAAAGGAATAGCTGATGCCGATGATCAGCGGCACCAGCAGCACCACGACCAGAAGCACGATCGCCGGGCTGAGATAAAGCCAGGGCTCGATCGCGGCATGGGATAGCCGCTTCTTTCGCGGCCTGCCGGCGGATCGTATTTCGGACACGGCGTAAGTCATGCGGTGCTCGCGGTGGAGGGTGGGCGCCGGCGTCGGCGGCAGCGTCCTTCTCCCCGTTCACGGGGAGAAGATGCCGGCAGGCAGATGAGGCGCGGCGCCGAAGGTGGCAGAAGCTGGCGCTGCCCCTCATCCGTCACTTCGTGACACCTTCTCCCCGTGAACGGGGAGAAGGAGAAGAGCTACTTCTTGTTCTTGGCCATCCAGTCCTGCTGTTCCTTGGTCAGGAATGCAGCCCATTGGTCGGCGACCTCCTTGGCCGTCTTCTGGCCGAGCAGCACCTCCTGGAAGTTCTTGATCGCCACCTGGTCGACGAAGTTGCCGAGGTTCTCCAGATGCGTCGGCGGCGTCACCATTTCATATTTGGAGGTATCGCTCAGCTCCGTGAACCAGCCCTTGAACTGCTCGGTCTTGAAATGGGCATCCTGGTCGGCGCCGTTGTGGATCGGGACGACACCGACTTCCTTGGCCCATTCCAGATTGTCCTTGGGCGACAAAAGCGTCGCCATCAGCTTCCAGGCATCGTCCTTGTGCTGGGAATTGGCGAACATGGCCCAGCCGGCATAACCCAGTGTCGGATAGGATTTGCCGCTCGGCCCGACCGGCAATGGCGCCACGGCGAAGTCATCGGCGCTCATCTTGTCGGCGATGCCGAGCAGCGCGTCCGGATCCTGGTTGAGCATGGCGCAGGTGCCGGAATAAAAGCCGGTGACGGTTTCGTTGAAGCCCCAGCTTACCGCATCCTTCGGCGCCAGGCCGTTCTTGTACATGTCGGCCAGCATCTGCAGGCCCTTGACCGAGCCCTCGTCGTTGATGGTCGAGGTGCCGTCTTGATTGAAGTAGCCGCCCTTGCCGGCGGCGATGTTCATGAACATGTGCATGCCGTTGAAGGCGCCGGGGCCGCCGCGCAGGCAATAGCCGTATTTGCCCGGAAGCGCCGAGATTTTCTTGGAATCCTCGACGAATTCATCGAGCGTCGCCGGCGGGCCATCGAGGCCGGCCTCCTTGAACAATTTCTTGTTCCAGAACAGCGCGTTCACATAGTAGCCGTAGGGGATCATGAACTGGGTGTTGTTGACGGTCGAGCCAAACTGCTTGGCGCGCTCGCCCAGCGTCTTGGCGTCGTCCCACTTGGCCATGTAAGGCCCGAGATCCTCGAGCTGCGCATTGTTGGCGTAAAGGCCCATCCAGCGTTCCGGCATCTCGACGATGTCTGGCGTGTCGCCGGCCTGCACCATGGTCAGGAACTTCTCGAAGGCCTGGCCCCAGGGCAGCGAGACCAGCTCGACCTTAATGCCCGGATTGGCGGTTTCGAACTCGGCGATCTGCTTCTTCAAAAATTCGGTGCGCGGCGGGCTGGTGATGACCTCGACCATCTTGAGGGTGGTGTCGGCCAGGGCGCCGCTTGCGGAAATTGCCAGTCCGGCGACGGCGGCAAGCATGAACGTCAGTCTTTTCATGTTCGGTACTCCCATTTTGAACGGCTCCGTTTATTTTTTTGCTTTGTCGAAGGCCTGGGCGATGTCGGCCCAAAGGTCCTCGACGCTTTCCAATCCGACGTTGAAGCGGATGGTTCGGGGGCTGACGCCGAAGCGCGCCATCGAATTCAGGCCCGGCGTCTGCTCGAGCGATGCCTTGGCCGGCACGACCAGGCTTTCATGACCGCCCCAGCTGACGCCGATGCGGAAGAACTTCAGCGCATCGACAAAAGCTGGGATGTCGACATCCTCCGTCACCTCGAAGGAGAACAGCCCGGCATAGCCGGCGAGCGTCGCCTTGCCCGGGTGGTTGGAATAGGCAGGGTGGTTGACCCGCTCGACCTGGCCATGCGCTTTCAGCCGCTCGGCCAGCGTCAGTCCGCTCTTCATGTGATGCGGCAGCCTGAGCGGCAGAGTGCGCAGACCGCGCAGCAAGAGCCACGCCTCGAAAGGCGAAAGCTTGCCGCCGAGCGAGGAATAGGTCTGTTCGTTGATGCGGCCGATATGCGCCGCGGAACCCGCCACCACGCCGGCGACGGTGTCGCTGTGGCCGCCAAGATATTTCGAGGCCGAATGCAGGACGAGATCGACGCCGTGCAGGATCGGCTTCTGGAACACCGGTGTCGCCCAGGAATTGTCGATGGTGGTGACGATGCCCTGCTCCTTGGCCAGCCGCGCCAGATGCGTGATGTCCTGCAACTCGAACATCATCGAGGTCGGGCTTTCCAGATAGAGTAGCTTGGCGCCGGGAAGAGCGGCCGCCACCGCATCCGGATCGGAACCGTCGACATAGTCGACCTTGATGTTGAGGCGCGGGAACAGCCGTTCGAACAGCCGATAGGCATCGCCATAGCAGTTGCGCACGGCAACGATGCGCTCGCCGGCGCCGACGAAGGCAAGCACCGTGGCGCTGATCGCCGCCATGCCGCTGGAAAAACCACGCGCTGCTTCGGCCCCTTCAAGGGCCGCGACACGCGCCTCGAATTCCATGACCGTCGGATTGTCGCCGCGCGAATAGATCGGCTGCTTCCTTCGGCCGGCGAAAGTGTCGGCCATCTCGGCATAATTGGCGAAGGTGAACAGCGAAGTCTGGTAGATCGGCGGCACCACCGCGCCGCCGGGGAACGGTTCGTCATGCGCCAGAAGCGTCGCCGCCTCGGCGAGATAGTCGCTGCCGAAAGTGCCTGGGTCGAAAGTGGTGGGGTACTCGTTCATTTCAGGTCCGAAAGTTTGAGATTGGCCGCGCCGCGCTTCAGATCGTCCTCGACGGTGGCGATCAGCTTCAGCGCCTCGGCCCGGGCGCCGTCCGGGTCGTGCGCGGCAATGCGTTCGTAGATGGTGCGATGGTAGGGAAAGCTGGCATGGCCGAAGTCACGCACGCCGAGCGGGTGCTCCCAGAAGCGGTGGAAGAGTTCGTGCATGGCGGCGATGATCTGCTCGAACAGCGGGTTGCCGGAGGCGCGGTAGACAGCCTGGTGGAACTCCCAGTCTTCCTCCGCCGACATGCCGGCGCGGCTGTGAAAAGCCTCTTCCATGAGGTCGAGCTTGCGCCCGATCTCGGCTATCTCGGCCTTGCCGGCGCGGATGGCACAAAGGGCGGCGGCCTCGGCCTCCAGTGCGCGGCGGATTTCGAGCGTCCGCATCAGGCCGGTGAAATCATTGCCGCCGGCGAGCGTCAGCGGCATGTGCAGCATATCGGGTGAGACGGCCGCCTTGAGATAGGTGCCGCTGCCCTGCCGTCGCTCGACGAGACCGAGCCCCTCCCAGCGCGTCAGCGCCTCGCGCACGGTGTTGCGGCTGACCTTGAGGCGCTCGGCGAGAATCCGTTCGGTCGGCAGTCTTTGGCCTGGACGCAGCGCTTCCTGCATGACGAAGCCGGCGAGTGCCTTCAGCACCGCGTCGTCACGAGCAGTCGTCTGTATCGGCGGAAGGCTGAACTCGGTCACGTCAAGGATTGCTCGAAGTGGTTCAATGGTCCAACCAATTTCTGCATGGAAGGAAGGCCATGTCAATCGGCCTCAGACGACGCCGAGGCCTACGCCAAATCCAGGGGCAAGGCCGAGATTCATGCCAGAGCGGCTTTTCTGAAAGCTGGCTTCGCCATGCTCACGACAAAAACCCATGGTGTTCCGGGGTTTGGCACAGAATCCTGATGTCATTTGGAAAGGGGGCCGGTCGGCGTTTGGCAGCGGTACGAGGAGGCCACTATGTGCCAGCGCCGGCCGGCCGACCCCACGGACCCAGGAGATGCGGCGGACCTGAGAATCATGGGGTATTCTTCGGATCGATCCGGCGAACTACCCTCGCGCCGGCTCCTTCATTGGTCTGCACATTTGCGCAACACCTCAGGAAAATCAACCATTTCTTAACCAAGCAACGGGAATCGCTTGCGTTAAGGTAAATGCGTAACCCTGTCGCACTGACTGGATAATCGAACGTCGGCGCTACGCTGCCTTGGCGACGACGCGGTTGCGGCCGCCGCTCTTGGCTTCGTAGAGCGCCAGATCGGCGCGCTTCATCAATCCCGCCACTGTGTCCACGCCCTTCAGCACCGATGATACGCCGACGCTGACGGTGACTTCGATCGTCTCGCCCTCGGAACCGATGGCAAACGGCATCTGGGCGATTTCGGCGCGAATCCGCTCCGCAACCCTTTCGGCGACCACGCCATCCGTGTCCGGCATCACCACGACGAACTCTTCGCCGCCGAAACGGCAAGCAAGGTCGATGCCGCGCACATTCTTGCGCAGCCGCCGCGCGAATTCGCGCAGCACGTCGTCGCCGCCGTCATGGCCATGCGCGTCGTTGATGGCCTTGAAGCGATCGAGATCGGTGATCATCACCGACAGCGGCCGTCGCCGCGCCACGGCGCGGTCGAACAGCGTCTGCAGATGGCTGTCGAGATAACGGCGGTTGTGCAGCCCGGTCAGCCCATCGGTCACCGCCATCTCGATGGTCTGGGTGACGCTGGCGCGGAGCTGGTCGTTGTAGCGCTTGCGGCGGATCTGCGTGCGCAGCCGCGCGGTCAGTTCCTGCTGGTCTATCGGCCGCATCAGATAGTCGTTGATGCCGAGTTCAAGGCCGCGCACGAGGCGTCCCTCCTCACCCTGCTCCGCCAGAAGGATGATTGGCAGGAAACGGGTGCGATCGAGCGAGCGCAATTGCGAACAAAGCCTCAGCGGATCGAAATCGGAGAAGGCCGTCGAGATCATCACGCATTCGTAAGGTGTCTCGGCGGCCTGGAAGAAGCCGGCATGCGGATCGGTGGCAATGTCGAGATCGGCGCTATCGCGCAGCATTTTCTGAATGCGCTCGAAGGAAGATTGACGCTCGTCGATCAAGAGAACCTTCGGCATCGTGTCTTCGGTGGCAAAATTGCGGCTCAGAAGCTCCTCGATGCCGATGTTGCGGGTGGTCGAGGCGCGCAGGCGCAGTTCGTCGGTCAGCGTCTTCAGCCTGACCAGGCTTTTGACGCGCGTCATCAGTTGCAGATCGTTGACCGGCTTGGTCAGAAAATCGTCGGCGCCGGCGTCGAGCCCGCGCACCCGGTCCGAAACCTGGTCGAGCGCGGTAATCATGACGATCGGGATATGCGATGTCGCCGGATCGCTCTTCAGCCGCCGGCAGACCTCGAACCCATCCATGTCAGGCATCATCACGTCGAGCAGCACGACATCGACCTTGCCGTTTTCGCAGGTTTCGATCGCGTCCGGCCCATTGGTGGCGGTCAGCACCTCGAAATATTCGGCGAGCAGCCGGACCTCGAGCAGCCTCACATTGGCAGGGATGTCGTCGACGACGAGGATCCGTGCGGTCATCTCATAAAGCTCCGGCTCGGCTGAAAGGGCGCATCAGGCATCGCCCAGGTAGGATTTGATGGTTTCGATGAAACGCGGCACCGAGATCGGCTTCGAAATATAAGCCTCGCAGCCACCCTGGCGGATGCGCTCCTCGTCGCCCTTCATCGCGAAGGCGGTGACGGCAATGACCGGGATGACATGGAGATCATCGTCCTCCTTCAGCCACTTGGTCACTTCCAGCCCCGACACTTCGGGCAACTGGATATCCATGAGGATCAGGTCCGGCCGATGCTTTCGCGCCAGATCCAGGGCTTCCAGACCGTTGCGCGTGCGCACCGTTTCGTAGCCGCTTGCTTCGATGAGGTCCCGAAAGAGCTTCATATTGAGCTCATTGTCCTCGACGATCATGACCTTCTTTGGCATCGATTTCCCGTTCCGGCTCGACCTTCCGCTCGAAGGCTGCCGTCATGCGCCCCTGACGAAACGCACCAAACCTTGCTCACAATACGGCAATAAGATTGATGAAACGCAAACCGGCAGCCGCAAAAGCCGTTCGGTTTCCACTTCGAACGCCCCATCGAAGAGCTTGCCGCGGGCGGCACTTGCGACTACTGCGAAAAGAGACTCATTCCATCCCAGAGAAGGTAGCGATGGCAAACGCATCGTCAATGCGTGAGGAGGCCGAAACCATTGCCGTGAAGGCATTGGGCTTCGTTGCCGCGGACCCGGAGCTTCTGCCCCGCTTCCTGGCAATCACCGGTATCGAGGCGCATTCGGTCCGCCGGGCGGCCGGCGAGCCGGGTTTTTTGGCCGGCGTGCTGCAATTCATCCTCGCCCACGAGCCGACGCTAATGCGGTTTGCCGAGGAAACCGGCACGCCGCCGGCCGCCATCGGCAAGGCACTGAGGGCGTTGCCGCTGGGCGACGACAATCACGAGCATTCCATATGAGCGACGATCCCGAAACCGCGCGACAGATCGAGGAACTTGCCGCCGATGACCGGCCGTTGCTGGTGCTCGATGTCGACGATGTCGTGCTCGAATTCATCCGGCCTTTTCCGCATTTTCTCCAGGCACGCGGCTTCGGCCTGACGCTCGCTTCCTTCCGTCTCACCGGCAACATCGCCGAAACGGCGAGCGGCCGTCTGATCGAACAGCCCGAGGTGACGACACTTCTGGGTGAGTTCTTCGACGCGCAGGCCGACTGGCAAAGCATCACCGACGGTGCCGAGGATGCTCTTGCGGCGATTGGCGACAGCGCCGAGATCGTCCTGCTGACGGCCATGCCGCACAAGCATCGTGCCGTGCGCCGCGCCCATCTCGACGCGCTCGGGCTCAACTATCCGCTTTTGACCACCGAAATGGCCAAGGGGCCGGCGGTGGCCAAATTACGCGGCAACAAGGACCGACCGGTCGCCTTCGTCGACGATCAGCCGTCCAATCTGGTGTCGGTGCGGGGCTCGGTCGCCGACGCGCACCTCTTCCACCTGATGGCAGACAACTCGCTGCGTGCCTTCCTGCCGCCGGTGCCGGACGGTATCACCGTCGTCGAGGACTGGCACGACGCCACGCCGAAGATCGCGAGCGCTCTGGGGCTTTAGTGCGAGCGCTCAGGGCTGCAACTTAGGTCCTGCCCCGCCATCCTCGCCCTGGCCCGAGCCGTCATCTTGGCCCGCGGCGCTATCCCGAACGGCATCGGCCCGCCTCAACAAGGCGCCGTTGACGGTGACCGAGCCATCGGCCTTGGTGTTGATCACCCATTCCAGCCGGCCGTCCGGCAGCGTCTTGCCGAAACCTTTGACGGCCAGGGCGAAGGGGAAGGCTTGCGCCGCCTGCTGGTCGCTTTTCGCGCCCTCCTTCAGGACATCGACGATCCTGTCGTAGCCGGCCACAGCGACGGTCACGGTTGCATCAGGCTTTTCGCCGCCCTGGAAAGCCATCTCGCCTTCCATGGTGACTTCGACGTCGCCATTCTTCACGGTCGAGTGGCCGAGGACTACTTTGGGTTTCTTGGCCTTGAAGTCGGCGACCAAAGCCTTGCCGAATTCCCCCGGCAACGGCAGAGTCTGATTGAGATCAAAGGCTTCGATCGTCTTCTTCGCCATCGTATCGAGATCGATATTGGCGCCGCCGAAGTTGAGGTCAATATCCGTCGGCACCAGTGGACCAGTCCAGGCAGGCAGCAATTGCCGGGGGATCGTCAGGCCGGAGGCCTTGATCCCATAGTTGATCTTGCCGTTCTGGGAGACGCCATCCAGGCCGCTAGCCAAATCCAACTGCTTCGCACCCCACTTGCCGAACGGGCTCTCCATTGCGAAATCCTTGAAGGCGTACGTTCCATCGATTCTTTCCCAGACAGGCAAGGCCGCAAGGAGACGTGACTTAAGTTCCGCCTGATTTGCTTTCAGTTTCGCCTCGTCTTGATTAGCGACGGCAAAAGCAAGCAGATCCATCAACGCCTTTGTCCGAACACCCTTGCCGTTCGCATGCACCGAAAGTTCCGGCGAATTGAGGGTGACCGGGAAATTCAACCCGCGCTCGGGATCGTTGATTTTAAGGACTTCAGCAAAATTCAAGATCTTTTCCGCGACAGTGAAATCGATGCCGCCGTTCGCCGATTTCGTCGAATTTAGCGTGGCGGTGCCGGCACCGACAGAGACATCGGCCTCTTGCTTCGGCTCCCGGGTTTTCATCGTCATGGCGTCCATTGACCCCGTGGCGCTGACGAAGGCCGCCAGGGCCGGATCATACACACCGGTGAACTTGTTGTTCGACACCGAAAAGTCGATGTGCTGCGGTCCTTGAGGCCCCTTGAAATCGAACGATCCGTTCAGCGACGTATCCGCCGATACGTCCCACTGCCCGTCCTGGCGCGGCTTGACCCGCATGTCGTAAGGCGTGACGTCGAACTTGAAGAAATCCTGTTTCGACAGCAAAGCGACGAGCGGCTTGACATCGACGGCGAGTTTGTACGCATCGCCGTCGGCAGTGATTTTCAACAGCCCGATATCGAACCCCTGCCTGCCGAAATAATGTGCCAGATCATCGGTAAGCTTCTTCGCGCCTTGGCTGTCGACGGACTGGGCGAAAGCGGGTGCGCTAAACGCGACGGCGAGAACAAATAGCAATACACGCTTCACGTCGGTTCTCCGTTGTCTCGGGCCAAATCATTGCTTGTGTTAGTGAAACAGCGTTACAGCCGCAAGACGCCAACTGTAGGCCAAGAGCATCCGGCTAAAGCACCAGCCGCATCAGCGGCCTGCCCGCTTTGCGTTCCACAAGCCGTTCGAAGCCCGCCTTCTCGAAAACCCGCGATGAACCGACGAACAGGCCGATCGAGCGCGAGTCTTTCGACAGGTCCATCGGGCAGGCCTCGACCAGCCGCGCGCCGTTCTGGCGGGCAAACTCGATGCCGCCCGCGACCAGCCGGTGCGACACGCCCCTGCCCCGCGCCTTGGCCCGGATGAAGAAACAGGAGATTGCCCAGACACCCGGGTCGGTGGCATCGGCTGGGTCGACGGGGGCCGACCCCCTGCCCTTATTGTTCCACTCCGGCACGTCGGCGCGCGGACCGATCTGCATCCAGCCGACCGCCTTGCCATCCTCGAATGCCAGCACGCCAGGTGGTGGCCCAACCTCGATCCGGGCCTTGATGTGGTCCTTGTTGCGCTCCTTGTCGCTCGCGCGCCGCACCGCCGGCGCCAGCCGGAAATGCGTGCACCAGCAGCCGTAACAGGCGCCCTGCTTGCCGAAAAGATCCTCGAAATCCGCCCAAAGCTTGGGCGCCAGGGGCGCGATGGTCGTATTCATGAACTCTCTCCCGGCCAGCCGCCTTGTCGCGGCCTCCGTCCTGACGTACCATTGCGTTTGTTCTCTTTATGTTCGCATCGATGGCGGCTCCTGTCAACAATCCCGATCACGGTTTTTGCCGCGACTGCCTGACCTTCCAGCGCGGCGAGGCGCGACGCTGCGAACGCTGCGGCAGCCCGCGGCTTGCCCGCCATCCCGAGCTCTACAAGCTGCATCTTGCCCATATCGACTGCGACGCGTTTTACGCAGCCATCGAAAAGCGCGACAACCCGGCGCTGAAGGACCGGCCGTTGATCATCGGCGGCGGCAAGCGCGGCGTCGTGTCCACTGCGTGCTACATCGCGCGCATCCACGGCGTGCGCTCGGCCATGCCGATGTTCAAGGCGCTCGAAGCCTGTCCGGAAGCGGTGGTCATGCCGCCAGACATGGAGAAATATGCCCGTGTCGGCCGCGAAGTGCGAGCCCTGATGCAAGCACTAACACCGCTGGTCGAGCCGATCTCCATCGATGAGGCATTTTTGGACCTTGCCGGCACCGAGCGTTTGCATGGCCTGCCGCCGGCGGTGGTGCTGGCGCGCTTTGCGCTCGGCGTGGAGAAGGAAATCGGCATCACCGTGTCATCGGGCCTTTCCTACTGCAAGTTCCTGGCCAAGGTGGCGTCGGATTTTCGCAAGCCACGCGGCTTCTCGGTGATCGGCGAGGCCGAGGCGCCGGGCTTTCTGGCCGGGCAGCCGGTGACGCTGATCTGGGGCGTGGGTAAGGCCTTCGAGGCCGCGCTCGAGCGGGACGGCATCCGCACAATCGGCCAGTTGCAGCGCATGGAGCGCGGCGACCTGATGCATCGTTATGGCGTGATGGGCGACCGGCTCTACCGGCTTTCGCGCGGCGAGGACGACCGCCGCGTCCACCCCGACCAGGATGCGAAAAGCGTATCTGCCGAAACCACTTTCGATACCGATATCGCCTCGCTGGACGAATTGGTCTCGGTGCTGAGGGCGCTGTCGGAAAAGGTCTCGGCGCGGCTGAGGAAATCCGGCATTGCCGGGCGCACAGTCGTGCTGAAGCTGAAGACCCAGGATTTCAAGACCCGCACGCGCAACCGCCAGCTCGGCGACCCGACCCGGCTGGCCGACCGGATTTTCTCGACCGGCCTCGACCTGTTGCGCCGAGAGGCGGACGGGACGAAATACCGGCTGCTCGGCATCGGCGTCAGCGACCTCTGCGACGACAAAAAGGCCGATCCGCCCGATCTGGTCGACGTCCGGTCGCGCAAGCGCGCCATGGCCGAAGGCGCCATCGACGCGCTGCGCGACAAGTTCGGCAAGAAGGCCGTGGAAACAGGTTATACCTTCGGCAAGGGCCGCAACGCCCATCCGCCCGAGCCGATCGACGACTGACACCGGCCGGCGGCGACTCCATCCGAGCTCAAGTGCGTCTGAGATCGATCCGGCTGGTCACCACAGTCTTGCCGGTTTTCGGGTCGACGTCGGTAACGGTGAGCCGCATCCCGTCCTCGCCGTTCTTCTCGACCGTGAGCCGCGCCTTGCGATCGCCATTGACCTCCTTCGCCCAGCTTATGCCGAGATTGATGGCATCACCGGATCGGCTGCCGTTGAGCTGCGCCGGCCCGGTGCGGGACCCGACATAGACGCCGGTGTATTTCGCCCCGCTCGACTTCAGATCCGCGCTGATGGCTCGTGTCACCACGACAAGCCCGCGGCATTTGCCATCCAGGGACAGCGAGGTCGATGTCGCATCGGAACTGAAGGTGCAGGAGACGTTCACTGTCGGCGCGTCGGTAGTCACCTTGACGATGCCTTTGCCGGCGAAACTCCCCTGGAACGAGTTCAGGAAACTGGCATCGTCGGCATGCGCCGTACCCGCAGCCATCAAGCAGCCGGCAAATATAGATAGCGAGAATGATTTCATAAAACCTCTCCCCGTTGTTACCGTAAAGACAGAATTTCAGCGAATTTGGCAAATACTGCGACTCAACGCCTGCCGCTGCGGCAGGTTCCGCTTTCAACATGACTGTTTTGCAACGCGCCGGTTCTGGCCCAGTCGAATGCGTCGCCTAGCGGTTGCGGGAAAAGCCTCGGCTTGCGACATAGCGCGCATGGCACCCTCACCCTCGATCCCGAAGGCCGCGTTCTGGATGGCGTTGTCGGTCGCCTCATTCCTGGCGATGTCGGTCGCCGGCCGCGCCACGACCGCCGAGCTCAACGTCTTCCAGGTGCTGGAACTGCGCTCGGTGATCGGCCTTCTCATCCTGCTGCCGCTGGTGATGGCATCAGGCGGCTTTGCAGCGATGCGCACCAAACGGCCCGTCGCCCATATCGCACGCAACGTCATCCACTATACAGGCCAGGCAGCATGGCTTTACGCGCTGACGCTGATTCCGCTCGGTGTGCTGATCTCCATCGAATTCACGACACCGATCTGGACGGCCATTCTGGCGGTCGGTTTCCTCGGCGAAAGGCTCTCTCGGCCAAGGCTTGCGGCGATCGTGCTCGGGCTGATCGGCGTGGTGATCATCGTGCGTCCAGGCATAGGCGCCGTTAATCCGGGATATGTTGTCGTCCTGGGCGCCGCGGTCTGCTTCGGCATCTCGGTGGTCCTGGTCAAATCGCTGACGAAGACGGACAGCGTCGTGCGCATCATCTTCTGGATGCTGGTCATCCAGTCGGTTATCGGCCTTGTCCCGGCACTCTACGAGTGGCGCAACCCGCCGCTCGAACTGTGGCCGTGGATCGTGCTGATCGCTTTCACCGGCATGTCGTCGCACTTTTGCATGGCCCGGGCGCTCGGCTATGCCGACGCCACGGTCATCTCGCCGATGGATTTCCTGCGCGTGCCGCTGTCGGCGGTGATCGGCTGGCTGCTCTATCACGAGCAGATCGACGCCTTCACCGCCGGTGGCGCCTTGCTGATCCTGATGGGCAATCTGCTCAACCTGCAACGTAGAGCGACGAAACCCGCGGAGATCGCGGTATCATAGTGCCTTGGGGCTCAATCGCCGTCGTCGGGTATCTTGAGTGCGTGCCCGCAGGCCTTGCAGTGAACGGCGTCGGGCTCGTGCCGCTGAAGTCCGCATTGCGGGCAAGGAAAAAAGACCTTGGCGGGACGGAAGAGCGCCCGCGCAAGCCTGACGAACAGCGATATGCCGATGATCATGGTGACGATCGCGGTAAGCTTGCCCGATATCCCCGGCAGGACGATGTCGCCGAATCCGGTCGTGGTCACCGTGGCGACGGTGAAATAAAGCGCGTCGACATAGCCTTCGACACCGGTCCCGGTGCGGAAGAAGAAGGTGTAGACGAAGCCGGTGATGACAAGGAGGAATGTCAGGAGATTGATGACCGCGTGGCTCGCCTCGCGCCATTTTTTGAAGCCGCGCATCTCGAAAAACCGCCACAGCGCGCCGCTGCGCGACAGCGACCACAGCCGCAATATGCGCAGAAAACCCAGATTGGCCAGCGCCGTGGGCATCAGCAGCGTTAGCAGGATGAAGGCGTCGACCCACGACGTCGGCTGTTTCATCAGGCGCAGCATGTCGTTGGAGGCAAGCAGCCGGGCAATCATGTCGGCGGCAACAAGGGCTGCCACCGAATAATCTAGCCAGAGGAACGACGGCGATTGCTGGATCACCGGTGTGGCGATGAAGAAGGCGATGATGGCAAGATCGACGAAAATTGCGGCCATCTGAAACCGGAAGGCCGCCGGCGTGCGCCCGTGATAAAGCTTGCGCAACGTATCGCGCAGTCGCGTCACGGCCGAAAGATCCTGCACTCCGTCGCTGCCTGGCGCCTTCATGACGACTGCGATACCGTTCGCGGCGACGGCCGTCCAGCCTTGCCGGGCGATGGTTGGGCATCGCGACCACGGTGGATCATGACCCTAGACAAGTTCCACTTCCACCACGCCCGGCACCGCCCGCATGGCCGACGCGATCTGTGGCGAGACGCGGTAACGGTTGGGCAGTTCGATCTCGACCTCGCCCTGCGCCTCTTCCTTGATAACGATAATGCTCACCTGACTGTCGCCACGCTGGGTAAGCTGCGATTGAATCGCCGACGCCGGCCGGTCGTTCCTGACAAAGATGCGCAGCGCCTTCTGGACGCGGCTTGCCTCGTCTTCCAGCGACTGCACGGTCTGGATGCGCAAATTGACACCTTCCGGCCTGTCTTCGGCCGAAACGGTGATCACCACCGAGCGGCCAGGCTCCAGAAGATCGCGGTATTGCGCCAGGCCTTCGGAGAACAGCACCGCCTCATATTGGCCCGAATTGTCGGAGAACTGCACGACGCCCATCTTGTTGCCGGTGCGCGTCTTGCGTTCCTGCTTGGTGGTGACGGTGCCGGCAAGCCGGCCGGCCGCAGCCCCCCTTTTGACGGCGGCAGAGAACTCGCTCCAATTCTGAACCCGCATCTTCTGCAATGCCGCCTTGTACTCGTCGAGCGGGTGCGCCGACAGATAGAAGCCGACCACCTGGAATTCGCGGTGCAGGCGGTCGGCGGCGAGCCAAGGATCGGTCGCCGGCAGGTTGAGCGCTTGCGACTGCGCGCCGAGCGAAGCGCCGAAAATGTCGGCCTGGCCGGAGACGGCATTCTGCTGCGCCAGCGACGCCAGCCCCATCATCCGTTCGACACCCGCCATCATCGCGGCGCGGTCATGGCCGAAGCAATCCAGCGCCCCAGCCATGATCAGGCTTTCGAAGACGCGCTTGCCGACGATCTTGGGATCGACCCTTTCGCAGAAATCGGCGAGGCTCTTGAACGGCTTTTCGCCGCGCGCGGCGACGATATGCTCGACCGCCGCATCGCCAACGCCCTTGAGTGCCGCCAGGGAATAGAAGATCTTGTTCTCGCCGACCTCGAAGGCGCGGAAACTGGTCATCACCGACGGCGCCACGACTTCGATGCCCAGGCGCAGTGCATCCTGGCGGAAATCGGCGAGCTTGTCGGTGTTGCCCATGTCGAGCGTCATCGACGCGGCCAGGAACTCGACCGGATAATGCGCCTTGAGATAGGCCGTCTGGTAGGAGACGACCGCGTAAGCCGCGGCATGCGACTTGTTGAAACCATAGTCGGCGAATTTGGCCAGAAGGTCGAAGATGAAGTCGGCCTGCGGCTTGCCGACGCCGCGCTCGACCGCGCCCGAGACGAAGCGCTCGCGCTGCTTGTCCATCTCGGCGCGGATCTTCTTGCCCATGGCGCGGCGCAGAAGGTCGGCTTCGCCGAGCGAATATCCGGCAAGCTCCTGCGCGATCTGCATGACCTGTTCCTGGTAGACGATGACGCCTTGCGTCTCCTTGACCAGGTGATCGATCTTCGGGTGGATCGAGGCCATCTCCTCCTCGCCATGCTTTCTGGCGTTGTAGGTCGGGATGTTCTCCATCGGGCCTGGACGATAGAGAGCGACCAGCGCGATAATGTCCTCGATGCAGTCGGGCCGCATGCCGATCAGCGCCTTGCGCATGCCGGCACTTTCCACCTGGAACACGCCGACCACCTCGCCGCGCGACAGCATGGCATAGGTGTCCGGATCGTCGAGCGGTATCGTCGCCAGGTCGATGTCGATGCCACGGCGGCGGATCAGCTTGACCGCCGTCTCCAGCACCGTCAGCGTCTTCAGGCCGAGGAAGTCGAACTTCACCAGCCCGGCCTGCTCGACATATTTCATGTTGAACTGGGTGACCGGCATGTCCGAGCGCGGATCGCGGTACATCGGCACCAGCTCCGACAAAGGTCTATCGCCGATGACGATGCCGGCGGCGTGGGTCGAGGCGTGGCGATAGAGGCCTTCCAGCTTTTGCGCCATGTCGAGCAGCGTCTGGACGATCGGCTCCTTCTCGGCCTCCTCGGCAAAGCGCGGCTCGTTGGCGATGGCGTCCGCAAGCTTGACCGGATTGGCCGGGTTCGACGGCACCATCTTGGAGAGCTTGTCGACCTGGCCGTAAGGCATCTGCAGCACGCGGCCGACGTCGCGCAGCACCGCGCGCGCCTGCAGCGTACCGAAGGTGATGATCTGGCCGACCTGGTCGCGGCCGTATTTCTGCTGGACGTAGCGGATGACCTCCTCGCGCCGGTCTTGGCAGAAGTCGATGTCGAAGTCGGGCATCGACACGCGGTCGGGGTTGAGGAAGCGCTCGAACAGCAAGGAGAAGCGCAGCGGGTCGATGTCGGTGATGGTTGTGGAATAGGCGACCAGCGAGCCGGCGCCCGAACCGCGGCCGGGCCCGACCGGAATGCCTTGCGCCTTGGCCCATTTGATGAAATCGGCAACGATCAGGAAATAGCCGGGGAACTTCATCTTGGTGATGATGCCGAGCTCGAAATCGAGCCGTTCGCGATATTGCTCCACCGTATAGCCCGGGGTGGGGCCGTGCGCGGCGAGCCGCGCTTCCAGCCCCTCATGCGCCTGGCGGGCCAGCTCGTCGGCTTCCGCCTTTACCGCGGCGTCGTTGTCGGCGACATCGCCGCCGGTGAAACGCGGCAGGATCGGATTGCGGGTTTTCGGATAATAGGAACAACGCAGCGCAATCTCGACCGTGTTGTCGATCGCTTCCGGCAAATCGGCAAACAGCCGTGCCATGTCGGCCTGGCTTCTCAGGAAGTTGTCGGGCGACAGGCGACGGCGGTTGTCGACAGCGACGACCGAGCCCTCGGCGATGGCGATCAGCGCGTCATGCGCCTCATAGTCTTCGCGCGAGGAAAAAAACGCCTCATTGGTGGCGACTAACGGCAGGTCGTGGCTGTAGGCCAGATCGACTGCCGACTTCTCGATTGCGCGGTCGTAGCCGGAAACCCGATCCAACTCGACATAGAGCCGGTCGCCGAACAGCGCCTTGAGCGCGAGCAGCCGCTGCTCTGCAAGATCGCGACGGTCTTCCTTCAGGGCAGAGCCGATCGGCCCGCGCGGCCCGCCGCTGAGGCAGATCAGCCCGTCGCAATGGCCCTCCAGCATCCCGGTCGTCAGATGCACGGCTTCGCCGGGCGGCGTTTCGAGATAGACCCGGCTGACCAGTCTGACCAAATTGCTGTAACCGGCCTCGGTCGCCGCGATCAAAACCACCGGCCGCATGTCCGGGCCTTGCCGCCTGCGGTCGCGCTGGCTGTCGTTCGCTTCGCCGGAAAAGGCGAGAGCAGTCTGGCAGCCGATGATCGGCTGGATGCCCTCCTTCACCGCCTTCTGGGCAAATTCCAGCGCCCCGAACAGATTGTTGGTGTCGGTCACGGCGATTGCCGGGCACTCGTCCTTGACCGCGTGGGCGACGACCGTGCCGAGCTGCAGGGCGCCTTCGAGCAGCGAATAGGCAGAATGCACGCGCAGATGGATGAACGGCCGCGCAGGCGCTTCCGGCCGCGATGCCTTTGCAGCTGCCTCACGCAACAGCGGGTCGCGTGGAAGTCTGTCATCCGCCATGATTTTCCGTATTGCCCGAGGGACTCAATCGATAGAGATGTATTGTCCGGGACCGGACGATGCCAGTCCAGTACGAACGACAGCTGACCACAGGCTTCCGGCGGCCGTGCGGCTAAAGCACTTTGCAGCCAAGCGGAATCGCTTGGCGTCGCAGAAATGCGGCTAAAACAAATGGACAGAGCGGATGCCAGATTCACTCAAATGCATCCCCTCTATGGTCACGCGAACTCCATGATCACCGCATCGACGGCAAGACTGTCGCCCGGCCTGGCGTTGAGTTTCGACACGGTGAGGTCGCGCTCGGCGCGCAGCACATTTTCCATCTTCATCGCCTCGACCACGGCCAGCGTCTCGCCGGCCTTGACCTCCTGACCCTCGGTGACGGCAATCGACACCACGAGGCCGGGCATCGGACAGAGCAGCATCTTCGACGTGTCCGGCGGCACTTTTGCCGGCATCAGCCTTTCAAGTTCGGCCGTGCCCGGCAGCATGGCGCGCGCCGTCACCGACATGCCTTTCCAGGCGATGCGCAACCCGTTTGGCACCGGCCTGATCTGTGCCGCGATCCTGCGGTTGCCGACCGTGCCGCGCCAGATGAGGTCGCCGGGCCGCCAGCCGGACGCCACCGTCAGTGCCTTGCCGCCGTCGATCGCCAGATCGATTTCCATTGGGATGGAGATCATGCCCTCGATGATCAAGGCCGAAAGATAGTCGTCGCCGATCTTCACCACCCAGTCCCGCTTCAGCACGCCCGAATGCGGCGCCAGCCGTCCGCCCAGCCGGTCGAGCCGGTCGCGGCGCAGCAGCTCGACCGCGGTGGCGATCGACGCCAGCACCGCCTTCTCCTCGCTATCGGGCACGATCGGCGCGAAGCCGTCAGGATATTCCTCAGCGATAAAAGCGGTCGATATCCGGCCTTCGCGCCAGCGCGGATGCTGCATCAATGCGGCCAGGAACGGTATGTTGTGCTCGATGCCGTCGACAACAAAACTGTCGAGTGCCTCCGACATGGCGTCTATTGCCGCGAGCCGCGTCGGCGCCCAGGTGCACAGCTTGGCTACCATCGGATCGTAGAACATTGAAATCTCGGAGCCTTCGGTGACGCCGGTGTCGTTGCGGATGACGACATCGCCGAACCGCCCCTCGTCCGGCGGCCGGTATCTGGTCAGCCGGCCGATCGAGGGCAGGAAATTGCGATAGGGATCCTCGGCATAGAGGCGGCTTTCCACCGCCCAGCCGTTCAGCTTCACGTCGCTCTGCTTGATGGCAAGCTTTTCGCCGGATGCCACGCGGATCATCTGCTCGACCAGATCGATGCAGGTGATGAGCTCCGTCACCGGGTGCTCGACCTGCAATCGCGTATTCATTTCAAGGAAATAGAAGTTCTTTTCACTATCGACGATGAACTCCACGGTGCCCGCGCTCTGGTAGTCGACAGCCCTGGCCAGCGCCACCGACTGCTCGCCCATTGCTTTCCGGGTCTTGGCGTCGAGAAAAGGCGACGGCGCTTCCTCGGCGACTTTCTGGTTGCGGCGCTGGATCGAGCATTCGCGCTCGCCGAGATAAAGCGCATTGCCATGCGCGTCGGCAAGCACCTGGATCTCGATATGGCGCGGATCGACCACGAATTTCTCGATGAACACGCGATCGTCGCCGAACGAGCTTTTGGCTTCCGACCGCGCGCGATCGAACCCGTCACGCACCTCGGCCTTGCTCCAGGCGATGCGCATGCCCTTGCCGCCGCCGCCGGCCGAGGCCTTGATCATCACGGGATAACCGATCTCACCGGCGATCTTTTCCGCATGGTCGGCATTCTCGATGACGCCGAGCCAGCCGGGCAC
>NZ_NWQG01000160.1:0-3033 GCF_002529485.1 Mesorhizobium sanjuanii | reverse complement strand
GTCGGCATTCTCGATGACGCCGAGCCAGCCGGGCACCGTGCTGACCTTGGCTGCATTGGCAAATTTCTTCGATTCGATCTTGTCGCCCATCGCCTTGATCGCCTTGGGCTTCGGGCCGATGAAGACGATGCCTTCAGCCTCCAGCGCCTCGCAAAAGGAGGCGCGCTCCGAAAGAAACCCGTAGCCGGGATGCACTGCCTGCGCGCCCGTCGCCTTGCAGGCGGCGATGATCTTCTCCGGCACCAGATAGCTTTGCGCGGCGGGCGACGGCCCGATATGCACCGCTTCGTCGGCCATTTCGACATGCATGGCGTCGCGATCGGCATCCGAATAGACCGCCACGGTGGCGATGCCCATCTTGCGCGCCGTCTTGATAACGCGGCAGGCAATCTCGCCACGGTTGGCGATCAGGATTTTCGTGAACATGCAGATGTCATTCCTCCGCGAAGCGGTCCTGTTCTATGGACTATCCCGTGATGTCTCAAGTGCCGGAACAGCCAAGGCAAAGCCGGTTTTCAGAAATGCCGGTGTTCAAAAAATGCTGGTGTTCAAAAATGCTTGTCGCGCTCGAATGGGCCGAAACGTATGCCGGAGGTGACCAGATAGGCTGCCGACCAGCCCATGATGAGAAAGCCGGTCACCCCTTCCAGCGAGGCGAGCAACTGCCATTGCTTCGCCGACGCAACGTCCGTGAAGCCGATCGTCGCAAACGCCGAGGTCGAGAAATAGAAGGCAGTATCGAAATCAGCGAAGGCGCCGACGGCCAGCATGCCTAGCGCCCAGATAGCCATCTCGATGCACAACAGGGCGAACATGCCGAGCGCCAGGACCGCCAGCGCCACCGCTTTCTCCGCCTGGCTGCCGTCGAGCAATGGATGAGCCAGCAAAAACGTGATCAGATGCGTCAGGGCAATCAGCCCGGCAGCATGGACCAGGAAGGTCAGCACGTCGAAAAACGTCGCAAGGAGGAGATTGGCCGCCATCGCCGAATTTTATAAGGTAGATTTTGTGCTCACTACGACCGAAGAGGGGTCATTTCGCCACACTCCAGGACGCGGTAGCAATTTGATTTGCGCATGATCCCGAGCGAAATCGATTCCGATTTTCAGGGTCATGCGCTAGGCAGGCTTATGGCCCCGCCGAAACCTGAAACTTTATCGATTGCCTTGGGAGGAACTGCCTGATGAAAACCCGTGCCGCCGTTGCTGTCGCCGCTGGAAAGCCGCTGGAAATCATGGAGGTCGACCTCGAAGGTCCGCGCGATGGCGAGGTGCTGGTCGAAATCAAGGCAACCGGCATCTGCCACACCGACGAGTTCACGCTGTCGGGCGCCGATCCCGAAGGCCTGTTTCCGGCCATTCTCGGCCATGAAGGCGCCGGTGTGGTCGTCGATGTCGGCAAGGGCGTCACCTCGGTCAGGAAGGGCGACCACGTCATTCCGCTCTACACGCCGGAATGCCGGCAGTGCCCGTCCTGCCTGTCGAGAAAAACCAATCTGTGCACCGCCATCCGCGCCACGCAGGGGCAAGGGTTGATGCCCGACGGCTCGTCGCGCTTCTCGATCGGCAAGGACAAGCTGTTCCACTATATGGGCTGCTCGACCTTCTCCAACTTCACCGTGCTGCCCGAGATCGCGCTGGCCAAGGTCAATCCCGACGCGCCCTTCGACAAGATCTGCTACATCGGCTGCGGCGTCACCACCGGCATCGGCGCTGTCATCAACACGGCCAGGGTCGAGATCGGCGCCACCGCAGTCGTCTTCGGTCTCGGCGGCATCGGCCTCAACGTCATCCAGGGCCTGAAGCTTGCCGGCGCCGACATGATCATCGGCGTCGACCTGAACAACGACAAGAAGCCCTGGGGCGAAAAATTCGGCATGACGCATTTCGTCAATCCGAAGGAGATCGAGGGCGATATCGTGGCCCACCTCGTCAACATGACCAAGCGCGGCGCCGACCAGATCGGCGGCGCCGACTATACGTTCGACTGCACGGGCAACACGAAAGTCATGCGCCAAGCCCTTGAATCGTCTCACCGCGGCTGGGGCAAGTCGGTCGTCATCGGTGTTGCCGGCGCCGGCCAGGAAATCTCGACCAGGCCGTTCCAGCTCGTCACCGGGCGCACCTGGATGGGCACCGCCTTCGGCGGCGCGCGCGGGCGCACCGATGTGC
Source organism: Mesorhizobium sanjuanii (assembly GCF_002529485.1). Lineage (NCBI taxonomy): Bacteria > Pseudomonadati > Pseudomonadota > Alphaproteobacteria > Hyphomicrobiales > Phyllobacteriaceae > Mesorhizobium > Mesorhizobium sanjuanii. The sequence goes on along the minus strand of NZ_NWQG01000160.1, from coordinate 862 downwards.
CAAAAATCGTCGACTGGTACATGGACGGCAAGATCCAGATCGACCCGATGATCACCCACACGCTTAAGCTGGAGGACATCAACAAGGGCTTCGACCTCATGCATGAGGGCAAGTCGATCAGAAGTGTCGTGGTTTACTAGAGAAAGCCGCACGCCGTCGGCCAGCCGGCCTGCGACCTCTGTGGTTCAAGACAAGGCCTGTAGCTAAACTAGGGAGGAGAAAACATGCCGGAAAAACTGCATCCGAAAATCGACAATGGTCTGCCGAAGGAAAGCGCGAGCTTTGCCGGCGGCACACTGGTCTGCGCCTGCACGAGCAAACCGGTCAAGGTGACGGTCAAGGGTCAGATCGCCCACAATCACGCCTGCGGCTGCACCAAATGCTGGAAGCCGGATGGCGCGATATTCTCGGTTGTCGCAGTCGCCGGTACGGGCGACGTCACGGTGACCGAGAACGGCGACAAGCTGAAAGTGGTCGATCCGAGCGCGCTGATCCAGCGCCATGCCTGCACCGGTTGCGGCGTCCACATGCACGGCCCGGTCGAGCGCGACCACCCGTTCAAGGGGCTCTCCTTCATTCATCCAGAGCGCTTCGAGGAAGATGGCTGGTCGCCGCCGGGCTTCACCGCCTTTGTCTCGTCGATCATCGAATCCGGTGTCGATCCAGGCCGCATGGACGGCATCCGCTCGCAACTGAAGACAATCGGGCTCGAACCCTATGATTGCCTCAATCCAGGCCTGATGGATTACATTGCCACCTGGACGGCGAAGAAATCCGGCGCATTGCCGGCCTAGCAACTGCTCGATGTTTGCCTATGGGGCGGGGGCAAGTCACCCGCCCCATATGCATTTGGAAGGAACAA
>NZ_NWQG01000159.1:0-43602 GCF_002529485.1 Mesorhizobium sanjuanii | reverse complement strand
TAAACAGCCTTCAGGCCTTGTCTCGGCTTTGCGGCAGCGACAGATGGTAGCGCTACCATGGCGGGGTGTAAAGGACCATTGTGCTACGCCTGGAATGCGTTCAGCGTGCCGTGCTCTCGCGGCGTATGAGCTCGAAGCCGAGGTCGACCACCCGCTGCTCCGGCCGTTTCCCTGCGATCGCCGCCAGCGCCATGGCGACCGAACGCCGGCCAATCTCGTAGCGATAGGTGCGGATGCTGGTGATCGATGGGAACGCGGATTGCATCATGTCGAGATCGTTGAAGCCGACGATGCCGATGGTTCTAGGGACAGAGATCGCGGCGCGGTGGCACTCGAACAGCACGCCGAGCGCGATATCGTCATTGTTGCAGAAGACGCCGTCGAGCGTCGGCGCCTTGGCCAGCGCATCGCGAAACAGTTCACGGCCAAGCGTGACGCTGGACGGCACAGGCGTGGTGGTGACCAGCCGTGCATCGAACAGGCCGGCAGCTTCCATAGCCGCGCGATAGCCAGCCAGACGCCGCTGCGACCGCGGGTCCATGCGCGCACCGATGAAACCGATCCGCCTGTAACCCGCCTCGATCAGATGCTCCGTCGCCGTGCGTCCGCCGTCGAGATGCGAGAACCCGACCAGCATGTCGACAGGATCGGGCCCGGTTTCCATGACCTGCACCACCGGGCAGCCAGCTGTCTCCAGCAATTTTCGCGCGGTCGGCGTCTGGTCGATGCCGGCCACGATGAGGGCTGCCGGGCGCTGCGGGCCAAATACCTGCAGCAGCCGTTCTTCCTCGAGGCCAGAATAATGCGTGTTGCCGAGCTGGACGCGGAATGGGCCATCCGACAGGCTGTCATAGATGCCGCGCACCACTTCGGCGAAAACGTTATTGGTGAGCGACGGCACCAGAACGCCGAACACGTCGGCGCGCGCCGAGGCCAGCGCGCGCGCATTCGGATCGGGCACATAGCCGAGTTCGTTGACGGCCGCCTGTATCTGGCGCCGCAAATCCTCCGAAACGCGCTCCGGCTCGCGCAAGGCACGCGACACGGTGATGGCGCCGACGCCGGCCTTGCGCGCGACATCGGCGATGGTGGGGCGGCCGCCGCCACGGCGCGAGCGCGGCTTGATCATGGCCTTGCCCCCGACACCGGGCCTTTGCCGATGCGCGGTCGCAGCGTCAACCTTGTCGCCATGATCATCCCGCTTCCTCGCCACGCCCCGTCAGTCCGGCGTCGCGCAGCCTCTGCCCATTGTCAAGGCCAACAGTCCGTGGCGGCATCAACGCCAGGACGCTGGCTCCAACTCCTCAGGCCGTCGCCATGGCGCTGCGCCGCGCCTTCCATATCAGAAGACCGATGGCCACCAAATTCACCAGATTCCAAGCGATACCGTTCAGGAATGCGGCTGCGTAGGAGCCAGTGAGGTCGTAGATCCAGCCCGACATCCAGCCGCCGACCGCCATGCCGAATATGGTCGCCATGATCACGATGCCGACACGCTGGCCGGCCTCCTTGGCTGGCATATAGTCGCGCACGATGATCGCATAGCAAGGCACGATACCGCCTTGCGACAGGCCGAAGACCAGCGAGACGACATAAAGCGAGGCAAGCCCATCGAAGGGGATGTAGAACAGCAGCGACAGGCATTGCAGCACCGAGCCGATGAGCAGCGTTTTCACCGCGCCGATGCGATCGGCGAGGAACCCCGACGCCAGCCGGCTGACGACGCCCGCCGCCAGCATGATCGACAGCATGTCGGCGCCTCGCGCCACGCCGTAGCCGAGGTCCATGCAATAGGCGACGATATGGACCTGCGGCATCGACATCGCCATGCAGCAACCGAAGCCGGCGACGACGAGCAGCACCTGCAGGGCAGTCGGCGACAGCGAGATCGGCCGAACTCGCTGGCTGCCGCGCGATCCGGCGGCGGCGGCAAGTGGCGCGCGGCGCTTGAGCAGCAGAACCAGCGGCACCATGGTTGCGAGGCAGACGACGCCGATCGCGGCATAGGTGAAACGCCAGCCTTCGCTCTGCATGACATAGGGCATCGCCATTGGCCAGATCGTCCCGGCGAGATAGCTGCCGGCAGCAGCGGCAGCCACCGCGACGCCGCGCCGGCGGTTGAACCAGTGCGAGATGTCGGCGATCAGCGGGCCGAAGATCGCCGACGTGCCGACGCCGATCAGGAGCCCCTGCGCAAGGGTGAACCCAAGGATCGAGGTGGTCAGCGACGCCAGCAAGAATCCGACGCCGAGCGCGATTGAAGCGATCAATGCCGGGATCCAGTAGCCTATGCGGTCGATGGCGCGCCCGACCAGCACGTTGCCGGCGGCGAAGCCGACCATGGTCGCGGTATAAGGCATTGAGGCAGCCGCCCGATCGACACCGAATTCGGCCTGCACGGCGGGCAGCACGACTACAACTGCCCACATGCCGACACCGCCGATTGTCGCCAGCAGCATCGAGATGGCGAGCCGTATCCAGGCGTAGGCGCTGTCGATGCCGGGGCTGCTTGCCTGGCGGGCGGCGGTTGTGGTCAAGAGGTTTCCTGTCCGCGGTTTTAAAAATCGACCGGTTCCTTCGCCACTATCGACGCATTCGTGGCGCTGAGCAGCGCCACATCAGCAATTCCGTGGCTCCAGGGATTTGAAGCCGCAATGGAACAGCGGCCACCGTCCGGAGTTCTCCATGAACTCACGGTGGAAGGAGTTTTACCATGACCGCAAAAAGAAAATGGTCGGCCGAGGTGACCGAACACAGCGACGCCATGGATCTCGAGGAACACGTCTTCGAATCCCATGACGCCAGGAAAATAGCGGCCTCGTTGAAGCGCTCGGCCGAACACAGCGACCGGCGCAAGGCCGAGCAGTTCCAGTCCGCCATGTCGATGCTGAACTTCTACATCAACCGTGCCGGCAAGAACCTGCCGGCCAGGCAGAAGAAAGTGCTGGAGAGCGCAAAGGACGAGCTGCGCGCCGCCTTCGGACGCCCGAAAGAAGATTAGGACCGCACCTCGGTATCGATCTATCTCGACCTGATGACGACGTCAGTATTGGCCAACAGCTTGCGCACCGCATTGCGCGCCGCATCCGGTCGCTGCAGGCGAATATTCTTCTCGATCGCCTCGTGCAGCTTCTGCGCGTGCTGCAAATCGTCCAGTTCCCGCGTCGTATAGGCGAACAGATGATCGAAAGCCGATTCGATCAGCACACCCAGCGGCACCAGGAGATCGTTGCCCGACGCCCGCAAGATGGCCAGATGGAATCGCGTGTCGGCACGGGTGCGCTCCTGCAGCGTCGCCGCCTCGCCCATCTCGCGGCAGGCCTGGCTGATTTCGGCCATCTGCTCATCGCTGCGCCGCATGGCAGCGAAGGCGCTGGCCTCCGGCTCGATGATATGGCGGAATTCCTGCACGGTTTTCAGGAAAACCTCGCGGTCGGGCGAAGTTGCGTACCAGGCGAGCACGTCGCGGTCGAGCAGGTTCCAGCGTTCCTTCGGCTCGACCCAACTGCCGATCTTGGGACGCGAGGCCAGCAGGCTTTTCGCCATCAGCATCTTGATGGCTTCCCGCACCGCCGAGCGGCTGACATCGAAGGTCTCCGACCATTTGGCTTCGTTAGGCAGGATGGTTCCCGGCGGATAGTCGCCGCGCACGATCCGCAAGCCGATCTCGTTGGCCAGCGACGCATGCACGCTCGACCCGGGAATGCGGGCCGATGCGGCCCGGCGAGCGGCGGTCGGACGTTCGGCGGGCGCCGCACCGGCCAATTTTCTTTCCCTGTTCGGCTTTGCGTCCCGCATCCGTTCCAGAAAGTCCGGATTTCAAAGCCTGTCAAGCACAGGACCGCAAAGCCTGTTTCTGTGCACAGATCAGCCCCGGATCGTCGGTCGATCAGACCGTTTTGACATATTTCCGCCAGCTGTGCTCAGGACGGAAGCCGAGCACGTCCCTCGCCTTGCGGTTGGAGAGCAGCGTCTCATATTCGCCGAGTTCAGCCTTGACCGGCACTTCGGGATAAAACCGCTTCAGCAACTCGGCTGTCGGCAGATCGGACGAACAATCGTCATTGGCGGCATTGAACACCTGATAGCCAAGCCCGTCCTTTTCGATCGCCCGCAGCGTGATCTGGCCAAGGTCGCGCGCATCGATGTAGCTCCAGGCGATGCGCTTGCGGAAACCCGGATCGGCGAACCATTTCGGAAACAGCTGATATTCATGCGGCTCGATGACGTTGCCGATACGCAAGGCATAGATATCGGTGCCGTTGCGTTGAGCAAACGCCCGTGCCGTCTTCTCATTGACGACTTTTGACAGCGCGTAGCTGTCCATCGGATCGACGTCGTACTCCTCATCGAGCGGGAAATATTCGGGGTCTCGCGGCTCGTTGGCGAAGACCAGCCCATAGGTGGTCTCGCTGGAGGCGATCACGACCTTTGGGATGCCGAGCTTCACCGCTGCCTCGATGATATTGTAGGTGCCGAGCGCATTGATGCGGAACACCTCGTTGTCGGTCGTGATCATGATGCGCGGGATGGCCGCGAAATGCACCACGGCATCGACCGGCTGTGCACGCAGCGACGGATCGAATTCATGCAAGCCCATATAGCTCGACAGCGCGTTAAACACTTGCCCGCTATCGGTGATGTCGGTGACCAGCGTGCGCACCTTGGGATTGTCGAGCGGCTTGGTGTCGATATTGAGCACCTGGCAGCCATGCTCGACCAGATATTGCACGACATGACGCCCGGCCTTGCCGCTGCCACCGGTGAACATGATCCGCTTCGTCATTTTGCTCTCCACATCGCTTGGGAATTATGTGTATTGTCAGACAATATTGCATTCCGCAACCGGTTGCGGCAAGAACGGCAGCGCTATTATCGATAATTTCCAGACAGGACAAAATGACATGACCACGACTGCTGCGAGCGAAAAGATCGGCTTCATCGGCCTTGGCCTGATGGGGCATGGAATCGCCAAGAACATCGTCGACAAGGGCTATGCGCTGACCTTTCTCGGCCGCAAGAACCGCAAGCCCGCGGAAGATCTGCTCGGCCGCGGCGCCAAGGAAGCAACCACCTCGCGCGATGTTGCGGCGGCATCCGATATCGTCTTCATCTGCGTCACCGGCTCGCGCGAGGTGGAAGCCATTGTCCGCGGACCAGGCGGCCTCAAGGAGGGCTTGAAGAAAGGCTCTGTCGTCGTCGATTGCTCGACCTCCGATCCGGTTTCGACGGTGGCCATCGCCGCCGAACTCAAGGCGCTCGGCGTCGACTATGTCGATGCACCGCTCAGCCGCACGCCGAAGGAGGCGTGGGAAGGTACGCTCGACGCCATGGTCGGCGCCTCCGACGCGGTTTTTGCCCGTCTCAAGCCGGTGCTCGACACCTGGGCCGGACGCATCGTCCATATTGGCGGCACCGGCGACGGTCACCGCATGAAGCTGCTCAACAATTTCATTTCGCTGGGCTATGCGGCGATCTATTCCGAGGCGCTGGTCTTAGCCGAGAAGGTCGGCATTTCGCCGCCGCGTTTCGACAGCGTCATCCGCAACGGCCGCATGGATTGCGGCTTCTACCAGACCTTCATGCGCTGGACGCTGGAGGGCGACCGCGACGCCCATAAATTTACCATTGCCAATGCCTTCAAGGACCTCACCTATCTCGAATCGATGGCGGGTGCGGCCGGCATCGCCAACCCGCTTGGCAATGCCACCAAGAACGCCTTTGCCGGCGCCTTCGCCGCCGGGCCTGCCGACCAATATGTGCCGATGCTGGCAACGCATGTCGCCAAGGTCAACGGTGTCGACCTGATGCCGACGAAGGATGGGAAAAAGCAGACGATCTGAGCGCGACCGGCCGGCCTCAGGATTCCACCTGATTCAATTCAGGAGGACCGACCTCCATATCATTGTTCGGATTTCGATTTTCGCGATCGATCACCGCCGCGATCGTCCGATCACATCATCGGTGTTGGCTAGCAATCTGTGCACTGCATTGCGCGCCGCGCCCGGCCGCCGCAGACGGATGTTCTTCTCAATCGCCTCATGCAGCGCCTGCGCCCGGCGCTGGTCGCTGGTTTCGCGGGTGACGAAAACAAAGAGATGGTCGAGCGCAGATTCGATCAGCACGCCGAGCGGCACCAGCAGGTCATTGCCCGACGCCCGCAAGATGGCGAGATGGAAGCGCGTATCGGCACGCGTGCGTTCCTGCAGGTTCGTGGCATCGCCCATCTCCCGGCAGGCCTGGCTGATCTCGCCCATCTGCTCTTCGCTGCGCCGGATAGCGGCAAAGGCACTGGCTTCGGGTTCGATGATATGGCGAAATTCCTGCACGGTGCGCAGGAACGCCTCGCGGTCGGGTGCGGTCGCATACCAGGCGAGCACGTCGCGGTCGAGCAGGTTCCAGCGCTCCTTCGGCTCGACCCAACTGCCGATCTTGGGGCGCGATGCCAACAGGCTTTTGGCCATCAGCATCTTGATCGCCTCACGCACGGCCGAGCGGCTGACGTTGAAGGTTTCCGACCATTTGGCTTCGTTGGGCAGGATGGCCCCAGGTGGATAGTCGCCGCGCACGATCCTCAAGCCGATCTCGCTTGCCAGCGAGGCATGGACGCTGGAGCCGGGAAAGTGTGCCGCGTCGGCGCGCCGAAAGGCAGTCGGGGCTCCGACCACAGCCTCCGCCTTGGCGGGCCGTTTCCTTGATTTTCCGTCGTTCGGCATCCACGTTCCAATGCGTCGGCTGTCTATCGCGGGCAATTGTCGGGAATGTGAGGTTTCTTTGCCGGATAGCCCTTCGCCGAAATGCGAACCATGGGCGCGTCGAAACCGGGGCATTCCGCCCCGACCGCGCTGTTTCGTCCCTATTATGAACCGGTTGACGGGGCGCCCCGCTCTACGACCAAGCGTCCGGCGCCCCGAAATTGCGGCTTACTTCTGGATGCAGGTGTCGACCGTATCCTTGGTGCATTCGTCGAGGCCGGTGAACACCGGATCGGCGACGGTCTTGCCTTCGATCAGGTCGATCATCACAGACGGCGCCTTGTAACCCATCTCGAACGGTCGCTGGCCGACAAGTGCGGTGACAAGGCCTTCACTGGCGATCGCCACCTCGTCGCCGATCGTGTCGGCAGCGCCGATGACGAATTCGTTCTTGGCGATCTTGTCGGCCATCGGCTTGAACAGGTCGCGATAGGGCTGCGGCGCGCCGAACAGCGGCCAGCCCCCCATGATGCCGAAAGCGTCGAGATCGGGATTGGCGGCGAGGATATCGGTCATCGCCTGCACGCCCTTGGCGCCGTCGTCATTGGTGAACACCGGGCAGCCGGCGACTTCCGTCCAGCCGCCTTCGCCAGCGAGCGCCGCAAGACCTTCCTTGCCCGAAAGCGCGTCACGCATGCCTTGCGCACGGCGCAGGATGTTGTCGGCCGCGGGATTGCCCTCGATGGTGCAGATCTTGCCACCATTCGGCTTGCCGTTCTTGATGTATTCGCCGATCTTGAACCCCATCAGGTAGTTGTCGGTGCCGAGATAGGTCTTGCGCAGGCCGGCATCTTCCTTGGCCAGGTCGGCGTCGATGGTCATGATCGGGATCGTCGGGTTGGCACTCTTGATCGTCTGCGCGATCAGCGGTGCATTGGACGGCGAAATTGCCATCGCCACCGTATCGGGCTTGCTCAGCATGTCCTGAACGATCTGGGCCTCACCGGCCTCATCGGAGGTCGAAGCCGGACCAGTGTAGAAGCACTCATATTCCGAGCTGGCGTTTTCCTTGTTCCATTTCTGGCAACCCTGGTTGATGGCCTCGAAGAACGGATTGTCGAGACCCTTCACGACGATGACGAGTTGTTTCTTGGCCAAAGCCGGCCCGGCGCCAAGCGCCATGACGGCGGCAGCAGCGAGCAATAATGATTTCCTCATGTCAGTCCTCCCTTGAAAACAGACGGACACGACGTGTCCGCCACACAGACCGACCCGGATCAAGCAATGACAGAGGATCGTTGCACGAACGCTCATGTCGCCAAGCCAGGTCGGTAAGCATTTCCAGATACGATCCCGAACCTGCTCGACAAACGCTGCTGTCGGCGTGCCCTTGACCCGGTAAGCCTCCGCCGACCCACCCGGCAAACCGGCACAGGGTCGGGATATTCTCCTCCGACGCTTAGCTAATATCGGCTCGCTGCCAACGTCAATCTCTATTTGTCCTACAAAACTGATTTTTAAAAGCGCTCTCCCCGCAATTCGTCGGACAATTGCGAGATCTTATTCGTCCGACAATTGACGCCAGTGCGGGCATTCGCATAATGGACTTCAAAATCGCTGTCCCGGGAGGAGCTGGGGCGAGCGGGGCCGCGGCAGAACCGCAGGCCGCAAAGCACGGGGAGGCATGAAGGCTGGTGGCGGTTCTCGAACTCACCAATATCTCGAAACATTTCGGCGCCATCCAGGCGGTCAACGACGTGTCGCTGTCGATCGAGCCCGGGCAGGTCGTCGGCCTGATGGGCGACAATGGCGCCGGCAAGTCGACCCTGGTCAAGATGATCGCTGGCAATTTCCGCCCGAGCCTTGGCATGATGCAGATGGACGGCAAGGAGTTGATCCTGCACAAGCCGGTCGAGGCGCGCCAGCACGGCATCGAGATCGTCCATCAGGACCTGGCGCTGTGCAACAATCTGACGGCCGCCGCGAACGTCTATCTCGGCCGCGAGCTGCGCCGGGGCGTTGGGCCGTTCCGCATCCTCGACTATGCCGCCATGTACAAGCGAGCCGGCCAGATCTTTGCTGTGCTTAAGTCCGAAACCCGGCCGCGCGACCTCGTCAAGCAGATGTCCGGCGGCCAGCGGCAAGCGGTGGCGATCGCCCGTACGATGCTTTCCCAGGCCAAGATCGTGCTGATGGACGAGCCGACGGCGGCGATCTCGGTCCGACAGGTGGCGGAAGTGTTGAACCTGATCCGCCATCTGCGCGACCAGGGTATATCAGTCGTGCTGATCAGTCACCGCATGCCCGACGTCTTTGACGTCGCCGACCGCGTCATCGTCATGCGGCGCGGCCGCAAGGTCGCCGACAAGACGATCGCATCGAGTTCGCCCGAGGAGGTCACGGGCCTGATTACCGGCGCCATCGAGCAGGCGTCATGAAAGTGGTCCGGAATTTCGAAGCTTGGAATTTGCCGTGCTGGCGCGTTTGGCCACCGGCATGAGAGGTCGATAATGGCAGTCACCCTTGACCAGACGATTGAACAGAAACAGCACACCTTGCTTTCCAGGGTGTTCGCCACCCAGACCTTCTGGGTGGTGATTGCGGTCATCCTGGCCTGCCTGTTCCTGTCGTTTGCCACCGATTCCTTCGCCACCCCGAAGAACCTCTACAACATTACCCGCAACGTCACCTTCGTCGCCATCGTCGCGCTCGGCATGACCTTCGTCATCATCACCGGAGGCATCGACCTGTCGGTCGGCTCGGTGCTTTGCCTGTGTTCGATGATATTGGCTGTCACCATGCACGCCGGCTACAGCATTGAGATCGGCATTGCCGCCGCGATCGCGACGGCGCTGATCGTCGGCGCCTTCAATGGGATTCTGATCGCCTATCTCGGCTTTCCGCCCTTCGTGGTGACGCTCGGCATGCTCTCGATCGCGCGCAGCCTCGCCATGGTCGCCTCCAATAACACCGTCGTCTTCCAGTTCGGACCCGACCACGACAAGCTTCTGGCGCTGGGCGGCGGAGCCTGGGTGTTCGGCATCGCCAATCCGGTGCTCTATACGATCCTGCTGGCGCTGATCACCGGCTTCGTCCTGCGCTGGACCAAATTCGGCCGGCACATCTTCGCCATCGGCGGCAATGAGCATGCGGCAACGCTGACCGGCGTTCCGGTGCGTCAGATCAAGGTCGCAGTCTACATGATTTCGGCGCTGGCCGCCGGCATAGCCGGTATCATCCAGACCGGCTGGCTGGGCGCCGTCACCACCAATCTCGGTAACGGCATGGAGCTTCAGGTGATCGCCGCCACCGTTATCGGCGGCGCCAACCTGGCCGGCGGTGTCGGCACCGCCTTCGGCGCCATTGTCGGCGCGGCGCTAATCGAGGTCATCCGCAACAGCCTCGGCCTGCTCGGCATCAATGCCTTCTGGCAAGGCGTGTTCATCGGCGGCGCGATTCTGCTCGCGGTCCTGTTCGACCGGATCCGCAACTTCCGGCGCAGCGACTAGGACCGGGCCTGGCCCGTTATTCGTTCTCGTTCCTATCGCTCAGTCTGAAAATCGGTCAACGCAAACCACGGCTGGCTTGAGCCAGGCGCATGCGCCTTGACGTGGACCCGAACTGGACCACAGTATCCCCATTGCAGGCGAAGGGAGGCCAGTCGCCTGCGGGAGGATATACCCATGACGGAAGCGATCAGGCTCTACTGGGGCCGGTTCGGACATGTTTCTGTCCTGAACGTCGCCAGCGACTTCGTCACCCATGCCCATGTCGAGGCGCATATCATCATCTGGCTGGAGGGCACGGCCGGCGAGATGACCATCGGCCGCGAGACTGTGCGGCTCGGACCTGGTACAGCCGCCGGCATCAATTCCTTCCAGCCGCACAGCCACGCCCTGTCGCGCGACGGCACGCCAGGCCTGTTCCTCGCCTTCTACATCGATCCGGACTGGGCCCGCCGGCGCCGCGACCTGCCAGCATCGGCGCCGCTGTTTTCGACCCCGGCGATCACGCTCGAGCCATGGCTGCACAAGGCAGCGGCCAGCCTTCTCGATCATCTAAGCGACAATGAGAGCATCGACGACATCGCCAATTACGAGATCGAGCGCTTCATCGACAGCGTGCTCGACGCCGCCGACGCCTCGGCGCCGCAGGTGGCACGCGCCCGCATCAACACCATGCAGGACTTCCGCGTTCGCAAGGCGATCCAGCTGATGAAGGCCAATGTCTGCGAGCGCATCTGCTTCGATGACGTCGCGCGCAGCGTCGGCCTGTCGCGCCCGCACTTCTTCGCTTTGTTCAAGGAGCAGACCAATCTGACGCCCAACGTCTACTGGAACACGCTGCGCATGGAGGAAGCGGTGCGGCAGTTGCAGTGGTCCGAGGCGCCACTGATCTCGGTTGCCTGCAACCTCGGCTTCACCACGCAGGGCAATTTCTCGCGCTTCTTCCGCGATCATGTCGGCGTCCCACCGACGCTCTATCGCGAGGCGGCCCGGGCGATAGCCTGAGCCGCGCGCCCATTTTTTCGGACTGCCCGCTTTTTCAGACTCCTTGATAGGCGGTCAAGACGCATTGATAAGCGCCGCCAGCGTCGGCGCCCTATCCTCCCAGGCAGCTGATTTGCAAGGGAACATCCATATGGCAAAAGTCACCATCTCCAGCGTCATCCACGCGCCGGTCGAAAAGGTCTGGGCGCGCATACGCGACTTCAACGGACTACCCAGCTGGCACCCGCGGATGGTCGAAAGCCATATCGAGGACGGCAAGGATGCCGGCACGATTGGCTGCGTCCGCAATTTCCAGCTCGCCAGCGGCGCCCGCATCCGCGAAAAGCTGCTCGATTTCTCCGACGACAATTTCCTGGTCAGCTACTCCATACTGGAGACGCCGCAGCCACTGACCAACCACAAGGCGACGTTGCAATTACGACGAGTGACAGACGGCGACCGCACCTATGCCGAATGGACCGCCAGCTTCGACGCAGCACCCGAAGAAGCCGACAAGCTGGCCGAAGGCATGGGCGCCAATGTCTTCCAGGGCGGCTTCAATGCCTTGAAGAGCCATTTTGGCGGCCAAGGCTGAACTGAATTGGGCTGATAAACAGGAGCGTGCCATGGCGCTTGCACTCCAGACTTTCTCAACGGTGAAGGATGCCAATGCGGCGCTGAAGGCAGCCGGCACCCGCTATCTCGGCGGCGGCACGCTGGTCGTGCGCGCCACCAATGAAGGCGACGTGTCGCTCTCCAGCTTCGTGCGCTCGACCGAGCCGTCTTTGTCGACCATAGCCGTCTCCGGCGGCAAGGTCCGACTTGGCGCCTCGGTGACCATGGCGACGGTCGCCCGTCATCTGGAACTCGGCACTCTATCGCCTGCCGCGCGCGCTGTCGGCGGTCCGGCGATCCGCAACATGGCGACCGTCGGCGGCAATCTCTTCGCACCGGCGCCCTATGGCGATTTCACCGTTGCGCTGCTGGCGTTGGACGCCACCGTCAGCACCGATGGCGGCGACCTGCCGATCGAAACCTTCCTGGCAAAACGCGAAAGCAACCACGCCATCGTGACCGCGGTCGGCTTTGCGCTTCCCGCGGGCGGCGGCTTTCGCTTCCTGAAAGTGTCGCGAGTCAAGCCGAAAGGCGTCTCGGTGCTCAGCATCGCCGCCGTGCTGGAACAGGCGCCGGATGGCGTCGTGTCATCGGCACGGATCGCGCTTGGCTGCATGGCCGACCGGCCGATGCGCGCCAAGGCCGCGGAGAAGGCATTGGCAGGCCGACCCCTGACCAGCGACGGTATCGCGCCGGCGCTGGCCGCCGTGGCTGAAGGCACCTCGCCCATCACCGATCCCATCGCCAGCGCCTGGTATCGCTCGCAAGTCATGCCGGTCCATCTCGGCCGGCTGCTGCTTGGCCAGGTCACCGGCATGGAAACAAAGGCTTAAGCCCGTTGGGCGCGCGCGTCTGCCCTTCAGGGCAGGCGCGCAGGGAGGAACAATGGCAAAGGTCCCGGTTCAGTTCACGCTCAACGGCGCGGAAAAGGCCGAATTCATCGACAGCGGCACGACGCTGTTTCATGCCTTGCGCGACAAGATCGGCGACACCTCGCCGAAAGGCGGCTGCCACCAGGGCACATGCGGCGCCTGCTCGGTCATCATCGACGGCGAGTTGCGGCTTTCTTGCCTGACGCTGGCCGAGACCTGCAACGGTGCCACCATCACCACGACGTCAGGGCTGTCGGAAGGCGGTGTTCTGCATCCGCTGCAGCGCGCCTTTCTCGACGCCTTCGCCACCCAATGCGGCTTCTGCACGCCGGGCATGATCATGGCGGCCAAGGTTCTGCTCGACCACACGCCGAACCCCAGCCGCGACGATGTCGTCGAGGCGCTGTCGGGCAATATCTGCCGCTGCACCGGCTATGAGCCGATCATCCAGGCGGTGCTGACCGCCGCGCGGTCCAATTCGCAGAACGCGGCTTGAGGGGAGTGAAAAATATGGAACTCCGCAAGAGCTACTTCGCCGACCAGCGCAAGGACGATCTGCACGAGATCGGCCAGCCCCGGCCGCGCTCGGATTCGCCCGGCCACGTCACCGGCAAGACCGCCTATTTCGCCGACCGCAACTTTCCCGGCATGCTGCACTTGAAGATGGTGCGCAGCCCGCACCACCATGCCCGCATCCGTTCGATCGACACTTCGGAGGCGGAAAAGCATCCAGGTGTGGTGAAGATCCTGACGGCCAAGGATGTGCCGCACAATGTCTACACCATCCTGATCCTGATCCAGATCGGGCCGGAGGACGAGACGGTGCTGGCCGACGGCAAGGTGCGCTGGAAGGGCGAGGCCGTGGTGGCGGTGCTGGCCGAGACCGAGCGCGCCGCGCAGGAGGCGGCGGCCAAGGTCAAGGTCGACTACGAAGTGCTGCCGGCCGTGTTCGACATGGAAGAGGCGCTGAAGCCCGGCGCGCCCATCGTCAACGAATATCACGGCCAGAACCACTATCTCTACGACAGCGGCGAGTGCCGCAAGGTTCGCTTCGGCGATGTCGAGGCCGGCTTCGCCCAAGCCGATCACATCCTGGAACAGACCTACCAGTCTTCGCCGATCGAGCACGCGCCGACCGAGACGACCGGCTGCATCGTCGCGCCCGAAGGCAATGACCGTTTCACCTGCTACACCAACACGCAGGCGATGTTCTTCACCCTCGACAACGCCTCGATCATCCTGCAGATGCCCGGCAACAAGCTGCATTTCGTCGGCGGCACCGTCGGCGGCGGCTTTGGCGGCAAGGTCGACGTCATCGTCGAGCCGATCGCCATCCTCGGAGCAAAACTAACCGGACGACCGGTCTGTTTCATCTACAGCCGCGAGGAGGAGATGCAGATCTCCTCGCCCCGCGCCGCCGAAAAAATCGTCATCAAGGACGGCGTCATGAAGGACGGCCGCATCGTCGCCCGCAAGGTCACCGGCTACACCGATGCCGGCGCCTATTCGCGCCACTCGCCCTACGGCGCGCAGAAGGGCGCGGGCCACTATCCCGGCCCCTACACCATCCCGAATGTCTGGATCGACACCTACTGCGTCTACACCAACCGTACGCCTTCCTCCGCCATGCGCGGCTTTGGCGTAACCATCGGCGATTTCGCGCTTGAGGTGCAGATGGACAAGCTCGCCCGGCTGATCGGCATGGACCCGCTCGAATTCCGTTTCGTCAACGCCTATCGCGACGGCGACATGAAGGCGCATCGCCAGCCGACGGAAGGGGCGGCGCTGATCGAATGCATGCAGGAGGCCTCGCGCGCCGCCAACTGGCCGGTGGCGGAAAAATATCTGGCCATGTCATCCTACGCGAAGGGAGCTTGAGATGGCGATCAGGCGCGGACGCGGCGTCGCCGCGATCAACTATCCGACCGGCATGAATCTCGGCGGCGACCCGACCCAGGCACTGGTGCATTCGACGCCGACCGGCAATTTCATGGTGACGCTGTCATCAGTCGATCTTGGCCAGGGCATGAAGCAGATCATGGCGCAGATCTGCGCCGAGACGATCGGCGTGCCGACCGACCGCGTCGTCGTCGACACCGCCGACACCGACACCGGCCCGCACTGCATGGGCACCTTCGCCTCGCGCGGCACGCACCGCGCCGGCAACGCCGTCATCCAGGCGGCCAGGGAGGCCCGCCAGGTGATGCTGGAAGTGGCGGCCGAGGAGCTGGAAGTCAACGCCTCCGACCTCGAGACCGATGGCCAGGGCAATATTCTGGTCAAGGGCGCGCCGCAGAAATCGATCTCGATTTTCGATGTCGCGCTGTCGGCGCATTTCAAGCGCGGCCGCTCGATCTCCGGCCGCGGCATGTTCCTGATCCCACGCTCCTATCCGGAAAAGGAAACCGGCGCGATGAAGCCGTCGACCTGCTATGCCCATGCCTGCACGGTGGCCGAGGTCGAGGTCGATGACGAGACCGGCGAAGTCACCGTGCTGACGGTGAAGAACATCTTCGAGATCGGCCGCGCGCTGAACCCGAAAATGGTCGAGCAGCAGCTCGTCGGCGGCTCGTGGATGGGCATCAGCCATGCACTCTACGAGACCACCGAGCCCTATTATCCCAGCCGCGACCATGGCGGCACTGACTTCAACCAGTACCTGATGCCGGGTCCCGGCGATCTTGCCGAAACCGAGATCATCGTGCTGGAGCGGCCCTCGGCCGATGGCCCCTACGGCGCCAAGGGACCTGGCGAGATGTGCGCCAACCCGCAAATCCCCGCTGTCGCCAATGCCGTCTTCGACGCGGTCGGCGTGCGCATCGACACGCTGCCGATCACGCCGGAGCGCATCCTGCGGGCGCTGAAGGCGCAGGCATCGAACTGAGTGCTGGAAATGACCAAGAGAAGCGCCGAGACTGTCGCGACCTCGCCGGAGGCGGTGGCGCAGCACCTCGCCGCCTCGCGCTATCTGGCCGATGAGAGCCTGGCGACCGCGATCTTCCTGGCGATCCGGCTGGGCAAGCCGCTACTACTCGAAGGCGCGCCCGGCGTCGGCAAGACCGAGGCAGCGAAGGCGATCGCCTTAGTGCTCGGGCGCGATCTGGTGCGGCTGCAATGCTACGAAGGCATCGACGCCGCGCATGCGCTCTACGAATGGAATTACCAGCGCCAGTTGCTCGCCATCCGTCATGCTGGCGAGCACGAGATCGACATCTACGACGACCGCTTCCTGATTGCCCGGCCGCTGCTGCAGGTACTGAAGGCACCGGAAAAACGCGTGCTGCTGGTCGACGAGATCGACCGTTCGGATCACGAATTCGAGGCCCTGCTTCTGGAATTCCTCTCCGATTTCCAGATCAGCATTCCCGAGCGCGGCACCATCCACGCGACGGCGCAGCCGATCGTCATCCTGACCTCCAACCGCACGCGCGAACTGGCGGAGGCGCTGCGCCGGCGCTGCGTCTACCACTGGATCACCTATCCCGACTCCGAGCGCGAGGCCGAGATCATCATGCTGCGCGCAGGCGACGTCGCTGAGGCTACGGCGCGTGCTGTCGCTTCTGCCGTGCGTGACATCCGCGCACGCCCGCTGGCCAAACCGCCCGGCATCGCCGAGGCGGTCGAATGGGCCAATGCCGCCACCATCCTCGAAAAAGGCGGCAGCCCGTGGCCGGAAGCCTTCCGCCGCGCCATCGGAGTGCTGATCAAGGACGAGGAAGACCTGTCCTATATCACGCCGGAGCTTGGCCGCATCGTCGAGGAGGCGCTCGCGTGAGCGCCCTGCCCCGCGCCGCGGCACCTTTTCTTGGCTTCGGCCGGCTACTACGCCGCTACGGCTTCCCGATTGCGCCAGAGCAAGTATCCGGCTTCATGCAGGCCGTGACGCTGCTCGGGCCACGCTCCATTGCCGACATCCACGAAGCGGCCCTCGCCACGCTGGCGCCGACGCCCGATCGCCGCGACGAATTCGAGGCGCATTTCCAGAGCTATTTCTACGGCAACACATCTGCCGTGGTCGAAGGCGATACGGATAAAGAAACCCGCATCAAGGATGATGGCGGCGAGAACGACGAACAGATCGAAGCGAAGCAGCACGACGAAGGCGGCGATCTGTCCTCGGCCATCGAACAGTTGAGCACGCGCGAATTCCAGCGAGATGACGCCAGGCTGACCACCTTTCGCCGCAAGCTGGCGTCCGCTTTGCCCGCGCGCCGCTCCTTCCGCACTGTGCGCACCCATTCACGCGGCAAGCTCGACCTGCGCCGGTCCCTGCGGGAAATCGTCAGCGCCGACGGTGACGTCCCCTCGCCGTTGCTGCGCCGCCGCCAGACCGTGCCGCGCAAGCTGCTGATACTGATCGACGTCTCCGGCTCGATGAAGCTGCATACGTCGGACTATCTCAAGCTGGCGCATGCCGCCGTGCAAGGTGCGGACCGCGCCGAGATCTTCACCTTTGGCACGCGGCTGACCCGTATCACTTCGGCGTTGCGCATTCGCGACTGCGACCAGGCGCTGGCCCGCGCCGCCGCACTGGTCGACGACTGGGACGGCGGCACCCGCATGGGGCCGACGCTGCTCGCCTTCCTCTCGGTGCCACGCTTTTCCGCTTTCGCTCGGGGTGCGGCGGTCGTCATCCTGTCCGATGCGCTGGAGCGCGGCGACCATACCGAGCTGGAGATCGCGATGCGCCGGCTGAGCGCCCGCGCCTTCCGGCTTTCGCTGGCGACACCGCTGGCCGGTGACCCGCGCTTCCGCCCGGCAACGGCGGCCCTGCGTGCCATCCTGCCGGTGCTCGACGACCTCGTCGATGGCTCATCCATCGCCGGCCTCAGCGATTTCATCCTGTCGCTCGCGCGCCCTGCCCCGGCGGCAGCGGCAATCTGGAAGAGGGTTTCATGATGCAGAAGGCGATCGACGCGCATTTCCACATCTGGCGCCAAAAGGACCAGCCCTGGCTGGTCGGCCCGATGGTGCCGCGCATCTTCGGCCCCTACCAGCCGATCCGCCGCGACTATCCGATCGAGGAGTTCCTCGCCGACCAGCGCGGCTCGGGCGTCGAGAAGGCGGTCTACGTCCAGACCAACTGGGCCAAGGAGGATTTCGAGAAGGAAGTCGCCTTCCTGCAGAAGACGGCCGACGAAACCGGCTGGCCGCACGCCATCGTCGGCTATGCCGATATGACGGTGGACGATGTCCGCCCGCAGATCGACCGGCTGAAAAAATACCCACTGCTGCGCGGCGTGCGCATGCAACTGCACTGGCATGAGACGCCGGCCTTCCGCTTCGCCGCCTCGGCCGATCAGGTCATCGACCCGAAGGTGCGGGCCAATGTTGCCCGACTGAAGGAGTATGGCTTGTCCTTCGACCTGCAACTCTTCCCCGCCCAAATGAAGGATGGGCTGACACTGGTCGGCGAGAATCCCGAGACGAATTTCATCCTCACCCATGCCGGCATGTTGACCGGCATGGAGCCGGAGACCGCGGAGGCCTGGAAGGCAGGCTTGCGCACCCTTTCGGCGGCACCCAACTTCTACGCCAAGCTGTCAGGCCTCGGCACCTTCGTCCACCGCAACGACCCGGCCCTGATCGCCTATATCGTCGACAACGCGATCGATATTCTGGGCAGCGACCATCTGATGTTCGGCTCGAACTTCCCGATCGAGAAACTGTGGACCAGCCACGCCGAACTGATCAAGGCGCACCGGGCAGCGGTGGCCAAGCATGGCGCGGCGGCCGAAGCGGATATTTTCCGGAACACGGCGGAGAAGGTATACCGGCCGGTGTGAGCGCTGCTTCTCGCTTCACCCTGAACTGCGGGGCGATTTCAATTCCGCGGAAGATGACCCGAAACCTCGGCGCCTGCACTTGCCGGCAATGCCAGGAAACGCAAGGCGGCCACAAGCCCGATAGCGCCGATCGCCAGGAAGGCGAGGCGAAAGTCTATGAGGTCGAGCGCCGGCCCGCCCCTGGCGATCTGCGACAGGTTTAACAGCGCCGCCGCCACCGCCACGCCGAACAGCATCGCCACCTGCTGCAGCATGCTGGACAATGTCGCCGCCGAACTGCGCTGTGACGCGGTCACGTCGGCGAAGGCCAGTGTGTTGAGCGCGGTGAACTGCATCGAACGCGTCAGCCCGGCGATCAGCATCAGCGCCACCACCAGCGCCTGCGGCGTCTGCGGCGAGATCGCCGCGCAGGCCATGATCGACAGCGATGCGATCACCCCGTTGACGATCAGCACTAGGCGGAAGCCGAAGCGCCTCAGCGTCGGCGTTGTCGCCGTCTTCATGCCGAGATTGCCGAGGAAATAGGCCAGGATCATCAGGCCGGCATCGACGGGGCTGAGGCCAAAACCGACCTGGAACAAGAGCGGCAACAGGAACGGCGTGGCGTTGATGGCAACCCGGAAGACTGTGCCGGCCGTCAAAGTCGATATGGCGAAAGTCTGCACCTTGAATGCCGTGAGGTCGAGCAACGGATGTTGGGTACGCGCGAGATGCCGCACCGCCACCCAGCCGACGAGGATGCCCGCGCCAAGCAGCGCCACGGTCGGCAACGCGCCGTCTTCCGGATGCGCGATGCGCTCGAGGCCGTAGAGCATTGATGCTAGCCCCACCGACGTCAGCAGGAAGCCCGGCCAGTCGAGCGGCCTGGTCTCGGCTTCACGATCGCCGGGGATGAAGCGGGCGACCAGCCCCAGCCCGGCCACCCCCAGCGGAATGTTGATGAAGAAGTTCCAGTGCCAGGAGAGATAGGTGGTGATGAAGCCGCCAAGCACCGGCCCGACCACTGGCGCAAACAGGGCCGGCCAGGTAATCAGCGCCGTGGCGTTGAGCAACTCGGATTTCGGGGCGTTGCGCAACACCAGTATGCGCCCGACCGGCGTCATAAGAGCGCTGCCCAAGCCCTGCACCGCGCGTGCGGCAACGAACTGGGTCAAATTCCCGGAGACGCCGCAGGCAACCGAGGCCATCGTGAACAGGGCGATGGCGATGAGGAAGATATTGCGCGCGCCAAAACGATCGGCGAGCCAGCCGGACAGCGGCACGAACACCGCCATGGTCAGCATGTAAACGGTGATGCCGATGCTCATCGCTACTGCCGGCACGCCGAAGGATTGGCCCATCTGCGGCAGCGACGTCGAGATGATCGTCGAATCCAGGAGCTGCATGAAGAAGGCAACGGCGACGATCAGCGCCACGCGGCGCGCCGCCGTCGCGGTTTCGGGCAAGGCTTTGTTTTCGGGAATGGCGGTCATGCGCAGGAGTGTCCGAAGCTCCATCGGCAACCGAACAATTGTCCGGCAAATCGATGACGCACCGGTTTGAACAGCATTTGGGCGGCGCCGTCCAGACATGGACCAACAAACTTTCGTGTCGTGTCGCGAGCTGCTATGCGATGACTGAACCTCGCCATCGAACCAGCCTTTGACACTTCGCGATTTCGGTTCATCTTTTCTGAGCAGGAACTGTGTGCATGAAACCAATCTACATCGACTATCTCAACGCCCTCGACATCGAAGCCCTTGCAATGACCGACGCCGAAATCGTCGATGCGGTCGAGGCGGGCCTGGTGGCTCAGGGCAACGGCCAGACGGTGATCGAGCCGCGCGTCCACCTCGAGCCGGACCCGTCCTTCCACGGCCATTTCAATGTTCTGCGCGGCTACGTCGCGCCACTGGATGCGGCTGGCGTCAAGATCGTCGGCGACTATGTCGACAACTATTTGCACGGCCTGCCGTCGGAATTCGGCATCCTCAACCTGTTCGATCCGCGCACCGGCACGCCGCGCGCCATACTCGATGCCACTGTCATCACCGATATGCGCACCGGCGCCGTCACCGCCATTGGCGCGAAGCATCTGGCGAAAAAGACGTCGAAAGTGCTTGGCCATATCGGCGCCCGCGGCACCGCCTACTGGAATGTGCGCCTGCTCGACCATCTCTTCGACTTCGACGAAATCCGCGTCCATTCGCGCCGGCCGGAAAGCCGCGACGGCTTTGCCGCGAAGCTTGCCGCCGATCTCGGCAAGAAGGTCACGGCGGTGGCCGACTGGAAAAGCTGTGTCGAGGGCGCCGACATCGTCGTCGAGGCCTCGCGCCTGCCGGAGCCGCAGCCGCTGCTCAAAACCGAATGGATCAAGCCCGGCGCGCTGGTGGTGCCCTATGGCACGATGAGCGCGGTGGAGCTCTCCTTGACCGACATCATGCAGAAGATGGTCGTCGACGATTGGGGCCAGTGCAAGGGCGGCAAGTTCGGCTCGCTGCGTGCCCATGTCGAGACCGGACGGCTGAGCGAACAGACGCTGCACGCCGAACTCGGTCAGATCGCCGCCGGCCTCAAGAGCGGGCGTCAAAGCGATGAAGAGACCATCCTGTTCTGGCATCGCGGGCTGTCGCTGTCCGACATTGCGCTGGGCAAGGCGATGCTGGCCAAGGCACAGACGCAAGGCATCGGCCAGAGGCTGCGCTTCGCATGAGCGTGCTCGTCCTGACCGGAGCCGGCGTCAGCATCGAGGATGTCGCCTCGGTCGCCCGCGACGCGCGGAAGGTGGACGTCGCACCCGACGTCATGGAGCGGCTCGACAAAGCGCGAAAGATACTCGACCAGACCGCCGTGTCCGGCCAGCAGATTTATGGTCTCAACACCGGGCTCGGCGCCAATCTCGGCACCACGGTGGAGGGTGATGCCAGCGCTTTCCAGCGCCAGCTCCTGGAAGGACGCAGCGGCGCGGTCGGCGAAGCGCTGCCGGTCGAGACCGTGCGGGCAACGATGTTGGCCCGGGCAGCGATGCTGTCGGCCGGCGGCTCCGGCCTGTCGCCTGCCGTGTTTGTCGCACTGGTCCATGCGCTCAATGCCGGCGTCCATCCGGTGATGCCATCACTGGGCTCGATCGGCGCCGGCGACCTGGTGCTGATGACAGCGCTTGCCCGTTTGCTGATCGGCGAAGGCGAAGCCGAATACCAGGGCCGGCGCATGCCGGCGGCCAAGGCGCTGATGATGGCGCGCCTCGCGCCCGTAAGCCTTGCGCCCAAGGACGGGCTTTCGCTGATCAACGCCTCGGCGGTTTCGGCCGGCAGCGGCGCGCTGGCAGCGGCCGACGCGCTGTCCGCCCTCGCGCAGCAACAGCAGGCCGGCGCGCTGACCATGGAAGCACTCGGCGCCAATCGCACAATCCTCGATCCGCGCCTGCAAGCGGCACGGCCTGCCGCCGGCCAGGAGCAGGCCGCCAAGGAACTGCGCGACCTGCTGGCCCGCGACGAGACACCGACGCCGAAGACCCTGCAGGATCCGTTGTCGATCCGCTGCATGCCGTCGATCCACGGCGCGCTGACCGAGGCGATCGGTCAGGCAAAGCGCGCCGTCGAGATCGAACTCAATGCCGCCGCCGACAATCCGCTGGTGCTCGGCGACGACGGCATGGTTATGTCGACCGGTAATTTCCACACCGCCTCGCTGGCGCTCGCCTTCGAGACGCTCGGCCTCGCCATCGCTCAATGTGCGGCGGCCTGCGCCGCCCGCTTCATCCAGCTCACCGGCTCCAGCCGCCACGGCCTGCCCAAATATCTGTCGCCGGTCGGCGGCGCCTCCGCCGGTTTCGTGCCGCTGCAGAAGACGGTGGCGGCGATCCTTGCCAGCATCCGCCATAAGGCCAACCCGGTGATGCTCGACTTCCTTCCCGTCTCGGAAGGCGTCGAGGATCATGCCACGCAAACGCCGCTGGCCGTTGCGAAATGCGCCGAGATGATCGTGCTGTGGCGGCGGCTGATCGCCTTCGAGCTGATGGCCGCAGCACAGGCCGTCGACCTGCGCGACGGGTTCGCACTGGCGCCGGCCACTGCCGCAATTCACGGCGCGATGCGCGCGCTTGTTCCCCAGCTCAAGGAGGACCGGCCGCTCGGCGCCGAGGCCGAAGCGCTATATGCGGCGCTGACGAATGGGACCTGGCTGCCCTAGCTGGTCTACGCTCGCTCAAACTGCGCCGTACCTTCTTCATGAACAGGCTGAGTTCGTTGGGGTCCATGTGCACGATGTGCCTGTCTTCCGGATAGGCGCCGCTGTTGACGTCGGCGACACCTTCCGAGAACGCGGCGACGCGTTCGGCTTGCAGGCGATCATATTCAGCGGCGAAATTGCGATAGACCTTGGAATGGCGGGGCATATCATAAGCTCATGTCCTAATCCGCGTCCGCCACCTCTGGATACAGTGCCTGCGCAAGGTCGCGGACCGCATCGGCGGTGCGCGGACCGAAGCCGATCATATAGGCGCCGTCCAGCACGATCAGCGCTTTGTTCTGCGCCGCCGGCGTGGCGCTCAGTGCGCGTGTGCCGAACACCTGCTCTGCGGTCGGCCCGCCCTTGCCGTCGCTCATCATCAGGATGACATCGGGCGCCATCTCGATCAGTTTCTCCTCCGATGCGGGCTTGTAGCCCTTCAGGATCTCCATCGGATTGATGCCGCCGGCATAGCGGATGATCGCATCGGCCGCCGTGCCGGCGCCGGCTGCGCTCAGCCGCACCAGACCGTGGAAGAACACCACCTTCTTGCGGCGCTCCGGGGTAACTTTCGATGCGAGATCGACTGCGGCTTGAAAGGCGCCGAGCACCTCGGCGGAAACCACCCTGCCCTTGTCCTCGCGCCCGAGCGACGCTGCGATCAGCGTGATCTTGCGTTCGATGCCTTGCGGGCTGTTGTCCTCGGGGATGAAGACGATCGGAATTGCCAGCGACTTCAGCACCTCGACCGCTTCGGGTGGCCCGCTGTCCTCAGCCGCCAGGATCAGATCAGGGCGCAGACCGGCCAGCCCTTCGACGGAGAGCTGGCGGCGGTAGCCGACATTGGGTTTTTGCGTGACGGATGGTGGGTATTTGCTGCCGCGGTCGACAGCAATGATCCGCTCGCCGGCGCCAAGCGCATGCACGATCTCGGTGACGTCGGAGCCAAGCGTGAGGATTCTCGTCGCCGGTCCCGGCGCGACGGTGCGCGCCAGCGCATCCACCACCGTCTCGGCGGCCAGCGCCTTGAAGCCGCAGGACGGCGCCAGCACGGACAGCGCCACAATGAGCACCGTCGCGATCTTGCCCGGCGGTCGGAACCAATGCACCCACCCGTCCTCAGTGCCGACCATGCTGTTCACTCCTGTCAGGATTTCGCTGATGGTGTTGGCCTATAAATTTAAAGTTGACTTGTGTCATCATGTTTTAATATGTGACCCATGCCCTGACCCGGTTGGTCGAGGGATTTCCGTCATGCCAGCCAAGGCCGCTCAGCCACCGCCAGCAGTTTGCTTTGCCTGTGGGCTGGGATCACATGAGAACGACAACCAACACGACTTTGATGGCGAGCACCGCGCTCGCCTTCGCGCTGAGCCTATACGCCGCGCCGCAGGCCAGCGCGCAGGAACAGGAAAAGAAGGGCGCCTCTGCCAAGACCGGCCGGCTCGCACCGGCCAACGCCGCGCAGGACGAGCCGGCCACCATGCTCGATGTCATCACCATCTCGGCGACGATGATCAAGACGGCGGTCATCGAATCTATGGCCGCGATTAGTGCCATCGATCAGGAAGAGCTCGAGCGCATCCAGCCTGATACCGCTGCCGACATCTTCCGCACCACGCCGGGCGTCGCCGCCTCGATGAACGGCGACGATCCGGCGACCGCCATCAACATTCGCGGACTGGAGCAGTATGGCCGCGTGGTGGTGACGCTCGACGGCGCCCGCCAGGACTACTGGCGCGTCGGCCACGGTTCGGGATCGTTCTATGTCGAGCCTGACCTGATCAAGGAAGCCACCGTCATCCGCGGACCGGTGTCCAATGCCTATGGTTCGGGCGGCATCGGCGGCGTCGTCTCCTTCGAGACCAAGGACGCCGGCGACTTCCTCAAGCCGGAGGAGCGCTGGGCGCTGAGCGAAAAGCTCGGCTATGAGGACAATGGCGACGGCTTCACCACAAGCACCACCGGCGCCTATCGCTTCAGCGAAGACGCCGACATCATCGGCAACCTCATCTACCGCGACCGCGACAGCTACACCGACGGCAATGGCGACACCGTGCCGTGGACCGGCGAGCGGGTGACCAGTGGCTACATGAAGACGACCCTGCGCCCGGCCGACGGCCATGAGCTGAAGCTCGGCGTCATCCTGCAGCGCTACAACGACCAGATCACCGGATCGAGCGGCTCGACCTCGCCGACGCTTAGCCGCTACGACACCAACACAACCAACCAGACCTACACGGCTGCCTACACCTGGAAGCCTGACGACAACGCGCTGATCGACTTCAGCGCCAACGCCTACCACAACCGCACGCGCGCCGAGCAGACGCAGGTCTGGCCGATTTCCGCAACTGGCAACTTCCGCTACTACGATGTCGCCACCACGGGCTTCAACGTCAAGAACTCCTCGCGTTTCGACGCCTGGGAGATGGCCCACACGCTGACCTACGGGCTCGACTACTACTATCTGGAGGCCTCGTCGGAAGCCGCGCATTTCGGCGCCGGCGAGCAGCAGGGCTATGGCGGCTTCCTGCAATGGCAGGGCGACTATGAGAACTGGCTCCAGCTCATTGCCGCCATGCGCTATGACGGCTACCAGCTCGACGGCGAGACAAAGACCTTGCCGCCGGAGAAAGCCTCAATGTCGGGCGACCGCTGGTCGCCACGCCTCACCGTCGGCGTGACCCCGCTCGAAGGCTTCCAGCTCTACGGCACCTATTCCGAAGGCTACCGGGCGCCCGGTTTGCAGGATGTTTATCGCGGCGGCGGCGCGCATGGCTCTGGCGACACCTACGTGCCCAATCTGCTTCTTCAACCCGAAACGGCCAGGAACTGGGAAGCTGGCGTCAATCTCAAATATGACGACGTGCTGACCGGCGGCGACCTGTTTCGTGCCAAGGTCAACGTCTTCCACACCGATATCGAGGACTATATCGATGTCGACCTGACCGTCCTGCCGCGCACGGCAATCAATATCGGCGACGCGCGGCTGAAGGGCATCGAGGCCGAGGCGGTCTACGACTATGGCTGGGGCTTCGTGAACCTTGCCGGCGCGCTGATCGATGCCAAGATCGTCAGCGGCGTCTATTCCGGCCAGGCGCTCAACAACACCCCGCTCGACCGCTTCTCAGCCACGCTTGGGTTCCGCATGCTGGAAGACCAGCTCACCGTCGGCGCGCAGTATCTCAGCGTTGGCAAGATCACCCGGACCAGCCGCACCAATCCAAACGCCGTGCCCGTCGTCAATGACAGTTTCGACCTGGTCAATGTCTTCGCCAACTGGCGCATCAACGACCACGCCAGGCTCGATCTCGCTGTCGATAACCTCTTCAACACCGCCTACACCGACCCGCAAAGCGCCTGGTCGACATCGGCGGCAACTGAACAGGGCAAGGGCCGCACCTTCAAGGTGGCGCTGACCGGCAGAATCGGAGGTTGAGCGTGAGCGAAGTATCGGCAAGCGGACTGACCTGCGAAGCGCGCCTGAACCTGCGGCATCTGCCGCATTACATGGATCGTATCAGCGACAGGCTGCTGAGTTTCGAAGCCGATGCTTCGCAAGAGGGACAGCGGATCGATTTCCGCTTTGCCTTCGGCGCCGCTTCCTTCGACATGGAGCGGCTGGTGATGCGGGCCAATGCCGCTGACCGCGATGGCCTTGCCCGCATCAAGGACCTGTTGGCCACCGCGGTCCAGGTCTATGCCAGGGACGAAAACCCCGAGATCGTCTGGACCGGCGATCTTGCTGATGAGACCCGCCTCGCCCAATTTCGCGAGATGATCGTCACCCACGTCGGCGATCTCACACCGCACATGCGCCGCATCCGCTTCGCCGGCGAGGATCTGGGGCGTTTCGCGAAATTCGGCGGCATGCATATACGCATGTTGTTTCCGACCAGGAACGTCCCCGATCCGATCTGGCCCGTGCTCGGCAGCAATGGCCTGCCGGCCTGGCCCTCGGATGACAGGCGCCCGGTGGCGCGCGTCTACACCATTCGTGCGCTCGACGTGGAAAAGGGCTTCATCGATGTCGACTTCCTCGTCCATCCGGGCGAGAGCGTCGGCGCAAGCTTTGCCATGCAGGCCGCACCCGGCATGAAGGTTGGCATCATGGGGCCGGTAGGCCGTCCGGTGCGACCAGCGTCATGGTATATGCTGGGTGCCGACGAAACCGGCCTGCCGGCGCTGGCGCGGCTATTGGAGACGCTGCCCGCCGAGACCAAGGGCGTGGCCTTCGTCGAGATCGCCGACGAGGCCGAAAAGCAACCCATCGACAATGCCACCAGCATCGAGCTGCACTGGCTTTCGAGAAACGGCGTGCCGGCGGGCGAAGACCAGCGGCTCGCCAATGCCGTCCGGTCTGTGGCATGGCCCCACATCGGTTCGGCCTTCGGCTGGTTCGCCGCCGAAGCCGCTGCCGCGAAAATCGTTCGCGAACACTGGCGCGGCACACTAGGGCTCGGCCGCGACGAGACACTGGCGGCCGCCTATTGGCGGCGTGGCGCGGCCGGGCTGATGGCGGGTTAGATCCTGATGATCGCCCGGGTATCCTCGCCGAGGCCGATCGCGATCCTGTGGCCCGAGACAATGCCGGATATGTCGCAGACGACCAGCGGCACACTCATACCATAGAGGAATTCTGCGACGATCGCGCCGACGGCAAGAATCGGATCCGGCCGCTCCATGAGGATGCCGGCCGGCGCGGTGCCCCTGCGGATCGCCTCGGCCAGAACCGAGGACGAGGAGGACGAGCCCCGCCCGCTCGGCATCACCAGGATCTTGCCGGCGACGTTTTCGCCAAGGCCAGGATGCGAATGGTCGATGATGTCGCCCGTTTCGGCGTCGATGCCGCCCCAGAAGCTGAGTGGTTGCGAAAGCACCAGCGCCGAGCCCTGCGCCGAGCCGGCCAGCTGGAAAATGCCGGTGCGTCCGACAGGCCTCGTCATGACACGCTCCGCAAGACATGACCCACCGCCGCCGAACGGATGCAATCCCTGATATCGGCGAAGGCAACGGACACGCCGATATTGCCGGGCGCGTAATGCGCCCATTTGCCGGAATTGGTCATCACCACGCCGTCGAGACGCTCAAGGATGGCGGTGACATAGGTGCAGGTGTCGGCAACCGGAATCAGGCCGAACGCCTCCATGCCGGCCAGTGCGCCCTCGTCCTGCAATCGTGTCAGCGTGGCACGTCCGGTGTTGACATAGATCGGGATGCCCCTGCTCGGCGCAAGCTCGCGCAGCAGCGGCAACAGCCGCATCCATTCCTCATGCGAGAAATGCGGCGTGCCGAGCGACACCGCCGCCAGCGGCGCGCCGTCGGGCACGCTCGACAGTTTTGCCAGCGCGTGGTCAATGTCGGCGCGCGTGATGCGGATCGTCTCGTCCGGAGCCATGCCATGAAACGCCTCGTCGAGCGTATTCGCTTCCGGCGTGATACCGACCGCATGGAAGAGCCCCACAGCACCCGTCGTCGCAGCGGCAGCGCCTAGCGCTTTCAACTGATCCTCATCGCGCGGTTTTGGCAGGCCCGAGATCACCGGGATGCGATCGCCAGTCGCTTGCCCGATGATCAGTCCGACGCCGACGAACAGGGCGTCGCTCGGTTCCTGGTCGGCATCGGTCAGCTCGAACAGGACCCGGCCGCGCCGGTTTTCGCTCAGGTGCAGGCCCCAGGCCGGCGCCCGCCCGGTCATGGCGCAGCACAGGTCGATGAAATCGCCATAGCGGTTGGTCCGCGCGCCGATCACCGAATTGGCGAACACGATGGCGTTGGATTCACCCCAGGCGATCTGCTCGCCGAAGCCCGGTCGGAACCGCGTCTGGTAGGGCGCGCAGGTGAAGGTCGCCTGGCAGCCGAGTTCCAGATGCGCCTTCATCAGCCGCCGCGCCGGCGCCTCTTGCGCAGCCGGCATCTTCACCATGCCGGGATGGATGAGATCGAACGAGCCGACGTTCAGCGTCGTCGGCACAAGGACGCGACCGTTGCCCTCGACCAGCCTCTCGACGAAATCGAGACCGGCCTTGCCATGATACAGGCAACCGTCGATATGGGCGCCAGAAATATCGAGCAGCTTCGGCGCGCCTACTGCGTTCGAGAACGCGACCAGGATCTTCATGGCGGCAGCAGCTACGGGGCCGTGCTCGCCCTGCAGCATCGATTGGTCGTCCGCGCTCAGTTCAAGCATCATCGGCTGTTTCGCTTTTCGCAGCACCCCGACAATGCTCTCCCCGATTGCGGGCCGGCTGGCAAGTCCGCCGGCCTGATCTAGCTCGCGGCGATCAGCACCGTGCTCTCCGGCGACCAGCTGAGCATCACATCCTGCCCCTCCACCAGCCGTTCGATGCCGGTATTCTGCACTATAACCTTTATTGTCTGGCTATCACGCTCGACGAAATAGGTGCTGTTGTTGCCAGCGAAGATGCGCTTGGAGACTTGGCCCTTGAGCAGATTGGCATAAGTCTGATCTGGCACCCCGGCATCGATGGCGATGCGAATGCGTTCGGGCCGCACAGCGCAGCTCGCCTTGGTCCCTGCCGCTAGCGACACGCCAGCTCCGGCGGCGATCGTCGTGCCGTCGGGCAGTCGGATGCCGGTGCCCGTGGTGTCGCCGCGCAATATGTTGGCATCGCCGAGGAAGGTGGCGGCGAACTCGCTCTTCGGGCTGTCGTAGATCTCCTCCGGCGGCCCCTCCTGCACCAGCCGACCGTCGCGCAAGATGCCGATGCGGTCACTCATCGTCAGCGCCTCTTCCTGGTCGTGGGTGACGAAGATGGTGGTGATGCCGATCTCGCGCTGGATGCGTTTCAACTCGATCTGCATGTCGACGCGCAGCGCCTTGTCGAGCGCACCCAATGGCTCGTCGAGCAAAAGCACGCGCGGCTTGGTGACGATGGCGCGCGCCAGCGCGACGCGTTGGCGCTGACCGCCGGAGAGCTGGTGCGGTCGCCGGCTGCCGAGCTTGCCGAGCTGCACGAGGTCGAGCGCGCGCTGCACCTCGTCGGCAATCACCGCCTTGGCCTCTCCGCGCACCGACAGCCCGAAGGCAACATTGTCGGCGACGCTCATGTTGGGAAACAGCGCATAGTTCTGGAACACGATGCCGATCCGCCGCTTCTCAACCGGCACCCGCTCGACACTTTCGCCGCCAATCGCAATGCGGCCAGAGTCGGGGAAATCGAAGCCGGCGATCTGTCGCAGAAGCGTGGTCTTGCCGCTGCCCGACGGCCCAAGCAGCGCATAGAAACCACCATCGGCGAAATCGATCGAGACATCGTCAAGCGCCTTGTGCGCGCCGAAACTGCGCGACAAATTCGATACCTGCACGCCGGCCATTATTTCCCCCCGCCGAATTTGAAGAAGCGTGCCGCGAACAGCATCAGCGCCATCGATACGACGATGATGATGGTCGAGACCGCGTTGATCTCAGGCGTAAAACCCTTGCGGATCGCCGCGTAGATTTCGACGGGCAGCGTCGTCTGGCCAGGCGTCGACAGGAAGTAGGAAACCACGAACTGGTCGAACGACACGGCAAAGGCAAACAGCCCGCCGGCAATGACGCCCGGCATGATCCAGGGCAACGTCACGCGCCGCGTCACTTGCCACTGATTGGCGCCGAGCGAGCGCGCCGCTTCTTCCAGTTCCGGTGCGAAGGTCTGCAGCCGGGCCGAGACGACGACGATGACATAAGGCAGCGCCAGGGCGACATGGCCAAGCAGGATGGCCAAGAGGCCGCGCCCAATGCCGACGCCGAAGAAGAAGATCAGCATCGCCGTGCCGGTGATTAGCCACGGAATGGCGATCGGCGGAAACAGCAGCGCCTGCAAGATTTTCTTGCCGCGGAAATCGTAGCGGAAAAGCGCCAGCGACGCCGCCGAGCCGAGCACCACGCTGATGATTGTGGTGATGATCGCGATTTCGAGGCTGTTTCGCGTGGCCGAGATCAACTGTTCGTTCTGCCACAGCGCGGCGTACCACTCGGTCGTCCATTCGAACGGCAATTGGTAGAAGGGCGAAACGTTGAACGACATCAGCGCCATGATGATGATGGGCAGATAGAGAAAGGCGAGCAGCAGCCAGATGTAGAGCCGGCCGAGCCATTCGAGGATACGCGTCGTCGCCATCACGCAGCCTTCCGCAACACCGGTGCGGCCAACGCCAGGATGACCAACACGACGGCCAGCAGAATGAAGGAGAGAGCAGCACCCAGCGGCCAGTTGAAGACGGCAACGAACTGGTCTTCGATGACCGTGCCGTAGAAGGTGCCGGTGCGGCCGCCGAGAATGCGCGGTTCCATGAAGGAGCCGACAACCGGTACAAAGATAAGTGCCGCGCCCGCAACCAGCCCCGGCATGGAGAGCGGGATGATCACCCGTTTCAGCATTTGCAGCCGCGAGGCGCCGAGCGAGCGCCCGGCCTCGATCAGTGAATCGTCTATGGCCTGCAGCGTGAGATAACAGGTCAGCACCATATAGGGCACGTAAGAGTGCACCAGGCCGATGATGACAGCCGGATAGGAATACATCAGATCGATGTTGATCTTGAACGGCAGCACCGCGTTGAGCGCGGTGTCGAGGATGCCGCCTTCGCGCAGCACCATCGCCCAGGAGAATATGCGCACCAGCCCGTTCGACCAGAACGGCAGGATGACGAGCAGGAAGATCGCCTCGCGGCTGCGCCCCTTTAGCACCTTGGCCAGCACATAGGCCGCGGGGTAGCCGATGACGATGCACCATAGCGTCACCTCGAGACCAAGGCGCAGCGAGGCCCAAAGCAGCGTCGGATAGAGGCTTTGCGAAAAGAAGGCCGCATAATTGCCAAGCGTGAACGCCCACGGCTTTCCCGACAGAGGCAGATCGGTCATGAAGGAGAAGAAGACCATGGCCGACAAAGGCAGGAAGATCGCCACCGTCAGCCAGAGATAGGCGGGAAGAAGCAGCGGCAAGGCCGACCTCAGCCCGCTGCGCGAAGCGGTCGCACCCTGTATCGCCATGATACCTCCTCCCCAGGATCGGAAGAACCAGCCGGCGAGGACCGCCGGCTGGTCGGGACATCAATCTATTTCACGTCGACCTTGAGCTGCTGCCACAGCGCCAGATAGGCCTCGCGCTGGGTGTCGGTGATCGGCGCCTGGAACTGGATGCGCTTGGCGACATCAGGATCGCCCATCACCTTGCGGTTGAAGGCGTCCTCGGGAAGGGCTTCCACTGCCTTGGTGTTGGCCGACACTGGCGCGCCGACCTTGGTCACCCATTCGACATAGAATTTTGGATCGATCATGTAGTTGATGAAGGCTTCGGCCCCAGTGACATTCTTGGAGCCGACCGGAATGGAAAAGGCATCGAGCCAGGCGACCGCGCCTTCCTGCGGGATCACCAGCGAGACCGGCAGCTTGAAATGCGTCTTGGCGCGGTCGGCCGAACCGCTCCAATAGGTGCCGATGTCGATCTGGTTGGAGGCGACCATCTGGTTCCAGTCGTTCTCCGAACTCCAGAATGTCTTGATCTGCGGCATCAGCGAGGTCAGCTTCGCCTTGACCGCTTCCATATCCTTGATGTCGTTGATGTTCTGGCCAGTGGCGATGGCGCCGAACTGGACCGCCTCGACGGCGTCATCACGAATGACCACCCGGCCCTTATGGGCCTCATTCCACATTTCGGTGATGCTGGTCGGCGGCGTGTCGAAGGATTTCTCGTTGATCGCAAGCGCCGTCAGCCCCCACACCCATGGCACGCCATAGACCTTGCCGTCACGGACGAGCATCGGCGAGCCTGCCTTGTCCGGGCTGATATCGGCGTAGTTCGGCAGCTTCGACACATCGATCGGCTGGATCAGCTTTTCCGCCATCGCCTGGTCGTTGAAGGCGGCGTTGATCATGACGACGTCGTAGAGGCCGGGATTGGTCCGCAGCTTGGTCAGCATTTCCTGTTCGGAATTGAAGAAGTCGTTGACGACCTTGTTGCCGGTCGCCTTTTCAAAGGCGGCAATCGCCCACGGCTCGTCGGCGCCGTAGCCCTTCCAGTTGAGCACATGCACGTCGGCGGCAGTGGCGGCCAGTGTAAGTACGGAGGTGAAGACGGCAGTCGCCGTCAGCAATGCAGTCAGTTTGGGCATGCGCATGTTCGTTCCTCTCTTTTGCTTGCCCGGTTCCCGGGCTTGTCAGGTTTTCAGGCAGTCAGGCATGAGCCTTCCGGTTCCGGCCGTCCGCTCCGTTCGACGGACCGGCGATGTGGCTCAGGAATGTCTTGATTTCCTCATCCGTCGGCGCCGAGGACCCGCCATGACGAGTGACCGACAGCGCCGCCGCAGCATTGGCGTAGCGTGCCGCTTCGAAAGCCCGCAGACCGCGCGACAGTGCACTGACAAAAGCGCCAATATGGGTGTCGCCGGCGCCATTGGTGTCGACGGCCGTGACCTCGAAGCCAGGAATTGTCTGTGTGTCGCCGTCGGCGAGCCGCACGAAACAGCCCTTTGCGCCGGCGCGAGCGATGACGCCTTCAGCCTTCGGGCAATGGCTGGAAAGCAGCCGGGCGGCGATTGCCTCGACATCGCCTGGGCCGGCGATCTCGACCGCCTCCGCCATATTGCAGCTCAGCCAGGTCGTGCGCGCAAGCACCCGATCAAGAATGGCACGCGGAATGTCCGCAATCACCGGCGTCGGGTCAAAGACGAAGGGAATATTCGCCGGCAGCGCCTCTATCCAGTCGGCCAGCGCATCGCGGCTGCCGGGATAGCTCAGCGTATAGCCGGAGGCGAATACCCAGTCGTCCGGCGCAACCCGGACCGGCGCCATCATATCGAAGCTGAGCACGCTCTCGGCGCCGGGCCACGAGACGAAAGTGCGCTCGGCATCGCAGCTGATCATGGCGACGCAATTGCCGCTGTCCATCGTGGGTGACGCCGGCGTCAATGTCGTGATGCCTTCGGCAGCCAAGCCAGCGCGCAGGAAATCACCATTGGGTCCGGTACCAAGCTGGCCGCCGAAGACGACCTTCATGCCGGTGCGGCTGGCCGCGACCATCATGTTGAAGCCGCCACCGGCGACCTGGGCAAAGCTCGATGCGGTCTTTTCGGTGCCGGGCGTCGGC
This sequence comes from Mesorhizobium sanjuanii, assembly GCF_002529485.1. Taxonomy (NCBI): domain Bacteria; kingdom Pseudomonadati; phylum Pseudomonadota; class Alphaproteobacteria; order Hyphomicrobiales; family Phyllobacteriaceae; genus Mesorhizobium; species Mesorhizobium sanjuanii. The sequence continues at coordinate 9,845 of NZ_NWQG01000159.1, read as the reverse complement.
AAGGCGTCGATGCGGTAGACATAGTCGACCACCGCGCTGCCGATATGGACCAGACGCCCGCTCATGTCAGGCCGAGCTCTGCTCGTGCCGCGGCATCCTTGCCGGAACCGGCTTTGCTGATCCGCGCCGAGACAAGATCGGCAGCCAGCGAGCGCACTTGCGTCAAATCGATACCGACCAACCTGGCGATGCGCTGTTGCGGCAGCCGGGAAAAGCCCGTGCAGGCGCCGGCCATGCCGGCGGCGATAGCACCGATCGTGTCGGTGTCGCCGCCGAGATTGGCACTGATGATGGCGGCCTGCCATGGATCGCCGCCGGCGATTTCCAGCACCGCGAAAGCCGCCGGAACCGATTCCTGGCTGGCCACGCCGGTGCCGACCAGATCGACGATCAGCCGGATGCCGTCAGGAACAGCCTTGCCGCGAACGAGCCCCCTCGCCCAGTCGATGCGCCCGGCGATGTCGCCGCCGGTGACCCAGTGACCGAGTGCCGCGCCGCGCCTGGCTGCCGCGACCGCGCGGTCCGATGCCGCTTGCCAGTCGCCGCCGGCAACGCCGCAACTGACGGCCGCGGCGACTGCCGCGGCCGAGGCGATCGCAATCGAAGTGTTGTGCGTTGCGCGACAGGTTTCTGCTACCTTGGCGACCAGCGCGTCGAGCGGCTCCAGCGGCATCATGATACCGACCGGCGCGATGCGCATCGCTGCGCCATTGGTATCGCCGCCGCTTCCCGCTTCTTCGGCCGGCACGCCATTGTTGATGGCGTCGATGGCGCGCTTGGTCGATGGGCCGAGCAGATCGTAGCTGCCGCGCGCCTTGACGTCGCACTCCCAGTCTAACAGCGCGTTGACCCAGCGCGTGTGGTCGAAGCGATCACCTGAAGCGACCAAGATGCGGCCGAGCAGAAGCGCCTGTTCGGTGTCGTCAGTGATGGTGCCGGCCGCCAGCCCTTTCGACACCGGATGATCGACGACGGGTGCGACGAAATCCTCGACATGGCCGTAGAGCTCGGCGATGCGCGCCGGCGACAAGAGCTGTGTCGGCATGCCGAGCGCATCACCCAGCGCGCCGCCGATGAGCGCGCCCATAGCCCGGTCGATCGTCTCGGTCCGATCCATCATCTCAGAACTCCAGATGAAGGGCGAAATGCGCCGGGTTGAGCAGGCTGGTAACGAACTCGATGGCGCGCCCGTCGGCGGCACGCGTCAGCCGTCGCGTGCGCAGGAACGGCGTCCCTGGCCCGCAGTCGAGGATCGCCGCGTCCCCGGCGCTCAGCATTTCGATATCGACCCATTCCTCGCCGTGATCGGGAACAAGCCCCGCACCGCGCAGCGTTTGGTGCAGCGAGCCTTCGCGCAACCCGCGCAGCGGCACGTCCTCCAGCTCCGGCGACAGCGGCAGACGGCTGCGCTCGATCGAGATGGCATGGCCGTCATCCGCGTTGCTGCGCACCCGGTCGACGGCGATGAAGAACGGGCTGTCGACGCCGAGCTTCGTTGCCAGTTCGGCGTCCTGCATGACTTCGAGTCTGAGTGTGCGTGTCTCGGCATTGGCGCCGGCGTTGGCAAGTGCCCGCGACCAGCCGACCGCGTCGTCGACGGGCATGCCATCGAAGGTGACGAAGGAGCCAATGCCGACCTTGGTGGTGATCAGCCCGCGGCTCGACAGTTCCTCCAGACCCTTGCGGATGGTGTTGCGGCTGACGGAGAAGCGCTGGACGAGTTCGTTCTCGCTCTGCAGGCGGTCGCCGAAGCCGAGCACGCCGGAGCGGATCTCATGTTCGAGAACAGTCGCGATCTGTTCGGGCTTGCCCGTTCCAGGAGATGACAGAACCGCGCGGCGTGCCATGGAATACCTGTTCAGTGCACCTGTATAGTCCTGTTCATTACAAGATGGCGATGGTCGCGTCAATGCCGGGAGTGATGCACTTGTCGCTGAAGCAGGAGTGCATCAAAGCACAGAAAGCCCGCCACTGCGTGACGGGCTTTCCGGCGAACCGGAGGCTAGGAGAGTGTGGACGAAGCCTCGCGGCCGGTTCGACACTTCCTTCCGGATGGCGTCTGATCAGCGGCGCGCGATCAGCAGGCACAGTTGGCGAAGGTCACGATCATAAGTGCCTCCGTTGCTGAGCACGTCCACACAGCGCTTCTTCATTCTCACCAGCTGGCTGCTCGACATGTCGGCAACCACCGATGGCAGGCTCGGATTGCTCGGATTGGATGGGTTGCTCGGGTTGCTGGGGTTGCTTGGATTGGACGGGTTGCTCGGATTGGTCCCGATGCCGACGCCAAGACCGACATTGATGCCGCTGCCGACGCCGACACCGGCACCGGCGGCGACGCCGCTTCCGACCCTTGCTCCGGCGCCAGCGGTGATCCCGCTGCTGCCTCCGACGGACGCGCCGGCACCGGCGTTTATGCCGCCGCTACCGCCCACCGATGCGCCGAGGCCGGCATTGACACCGCTCGAGCCACCTACCGACGCGCCGGCACCGGCTTTGATCCCGCCGCCACCACCAACGGACGCACCCACGCCAGCATTGATGCCGCCGCTGCCGCCCACAGATGCACCGACGCCAACGCCGATACCACCAGCGTTCGCCGGCAGCGAAAGTATGAAGATGACTGCGCTGCCCGCCAACACACCGGTGATTGTTTTGAGTTTGAACGTCATAACACTCTCCATGTCGTAGTTGCCTAAAGCAACCGCACGTATCGCCGGTTGCATTTCTTACTACGTGCGGGAAAGGTTTACAGTTTCTTCGGCAGAAAGATTAATTAAGTCAATAGTATACAACGATAAAATCCGAGTAGGAGGATTATATTAAAATTTTCTAATAATACTCTATGTAGAAAGCTACATCTCGGAAAACGCCTTGAGAATATCCGAGGAAACAGCCTGCACCGAACAAGCTGCATGGAACCTTGATATTCAGGCGTCGTCACAAGGGGCAGCCTCCTCGCGCAGAATGCGATGGAACTGGGGAGCGATGATCAAGGTGTGGGTGGTGAAATTGTAGAACGAGAAGCCGGACAACAGGAAAAAGGATTGCCCATCCAATAACCGGCGCAGATTGGGTGCCGCACCCGTCGATAGGCTCAAGTCGCGAGCCGGGAATCGTGCCAGCCGGATTTCATCCTTCAACCGGTGGCAATGTCGGAAAGAGACATTTCGACAGACCGCAATGGCGCTTCGAGCGTCCAGATGACGCCCTGCTTGTCGAACTCCAGCCGTCCGTTGCCACTGAGTGCCTGGGGTGCGACCCGCTTGAGAACGACGGTTCCGAAACCACGTCGCGCGATCGCATCCACGACCGGCCCGTCCAGTTCGCGCCAGATCAGGCGAAAAGTGCCGGCGCCGTCGGCGGCAATGGTCACATCCCACTCGATTTCGACCTGGCCGCCGTGATGGGACAGCGCTCCGTACTTGGTCGAATTGGTGGCCAGTTCGTGGAAGGCAATGCCCAGATATTGCACGGCATTGGGCTGGAGCATGACCGCCGGCCCAGTCATCGACACGCGAGATTGCACTGCGAACGCCTTGAGCTGCGCCCGGACGAGTTCGCCGACCGTCGCGCCGCGCCATTCGGCGTTGACCAGAAGGTCGTGGGATTCCGAAAGTGCCGTGATGCGTTCTCGCACCTGCCCCAGGAATGCCTCCGGGGTGCTCGTCAACTTGCTGGTCTCGCGGATCATCGAAATGATGACGGAGTACTGATTCTTGACGCGATGATTGACTTCGCGCATGAGCAAGCGGATGCGCCGCTCGCTCTCCTTGGAAGAACTGATGTCGCGCGCGATCTTGGAAGCGCCGATGATCCGCCCGATGCCGTCGCGGATCGGCGAGACGGTGAGCGACACCGGAATGAGCGCGCCGTCCTTGCGCAGGCGGATCGTTTCGTAGCTCGGCACGCGCTCGCCGGCACGGATGCGACTGATGATCGAGACTTCCTCGTCGAGATGGCCGGGCGGAATGAGAATGGTCACCGGCTTGCCGATCGCCTCGGCCGGGGTGTAGCCGAACAGGTGCTCTGCCGCATCGTTCCAACTGGTGATGATGCCATTGATATCTTTCGAAACGATGGCATCCATCGATGAGTCGACAATGGCGGCAAGCCGCATGCGGGTTTCGTCGGCCAGTGTCTGGGTACGCAGATCGAGTAGCGTGTTGATGGCACCGACCACTGCGCCCGCTTCGTCGCGAAGCAAAACCGGGTGCGCACTGAATGGGATGAGCTGGCCATCCGGCCGTTCGGCGATCGCCTGGCCCCAGCGAACATCCCGCTCTTCAAGCAAAGCGATGGCCATAGGGCATTCGTCATGCGCCATTGCGCTTCCGTCAAGATGGCGAAGCTTCCATGAACCGCACCATCGATCCTCGCCGATGACGGGACGATGCCCCCACAGATCTGCCGCGGCTTCATTGAAGAAAGTGATCAGGCCCTGTTTGTCGGTGGTATAGACGGCGACAGGCAGCGCCTGCATCAAATCAATCGCCGGTACCCCTGGAATCCCGGCCCTCGCTTGTTGGATGACGTTCACGTACTCCCCGCCCCCTCGATTTCTAACGGATTGCTACGACTGCTGAAATGCATGGAAGTGGTTTCAGTTCCCCGCCGGGAGGCCACTCGATGTTTCTTCCGATGCCTTTGTCACAGGCGCAATGGGGGGTTCCTGACCAGAATTTTACGGGAACCTTCGCTACCTCAAGCGGTTTCCACCACAGTCGCACCGCGGCGACAATCGAAAAATGGAGACAAACCATGTTTACGAAAATCCTCGCAGCTTCTGCACTAGCGGTGGGTTTGGCCACCTCGGCCATGGCCCAGAGCGCCGGCGGCAACACTGCTGGGACTGGCAGCGACAAAAGCGTCGTAGTTGACCCGGCAGATCCCAATCCCGCGGCTCCTAATGCTGTTGACTTCGGCATCACCAACAGCATCATCGGCGCGCCCGACGGCTGGAATTCGAATGCCGATCAAAACTGTCCGTTGAACCCGCAAGGCGCGCAGCCCGACGCGTCGAACAGGGTTGGCGGTTCGGTCTCACCGACCGTCAACGACAACCATTGCGGCAAGTAAAACCGGGATGAACTCGGATTCCAGCAATTCAAATTTCTGCCGCGGCACGGGCCGAACTCCGTCCGCGGCAGAGAGGGTCATATTTCCGACAGCGGAACGAAGCGGTGCTGCCTTGTACGGGATGATTTCAACTGGCGTCGCTAGGTAGACGCCTTCTTCGGCTTGCTGCTCTTGGCGGCCGCAGGCTTCTTGGGTGCCGCTTTCGCTTTCGGCTTGCTGTCCTCGCTGTCGATCTCGGCGGCAGCCTGGTCCCAGTGCTGCTGATGCGCGCCATCGGGGCGGCCGGCCTGTTCCCAGATCGCGTGTGCCCGCTTGCGAATGCGTTCCTGCCTCTCGTCCGTCACTGTTGCCTCCATCGGTTCCATTCAAATCCGTGAGCAACAGCTGTTTTAGCTGAAATTTCGATCGGCGTCTTGGGTGGCCTCAGCCTTTGTCCGACAGAACCGCGACACCAAGCAACGCCGCCTTCTTCTTGATCAGCCCCGCCAGATCCGCGTCCGAGCGCTCCGTTCCGGTGCGCTCACGCACGACCTCAATCACCTCCTTCATCGACAAGAGGCCAGTTCCCCGTTCTACAAGCAATTTGTCGACGACCGCGACCACATTGGGCGAATCGACACGCGGCAACATGGAAATAGCTCCTTCATTCCCGAGACAAAACACGTTCCTGCGGCCAGAGACAGCCCGCCGCTCTCTCTTTCAACTTCCGGAGAGAACGGCGGGTTAGGTCAGTCTATGACCTGCACAATTCTGCGGGTGCCGGGGTCGACCAGCACGGTATGATTGTCAACGACCACATATCTATACTGCACGTCGGGGATCTCCTGGAGTTCGACCGTGTCGGGCAAAGCGGAACCGACATTGAGTTCCACGCCCAGCAGGCTAACCGACGCCAGCGGGTGCTTTTGCACATGTTCGCGAATGACGGTCTGCTGTTCGGGTGTGACAATCACCTGATCCGCAGCGGCCACGCCTATGCCGGCCAGCAGAACAAACCCTGCCACGGCAGGGACAAGGTGGATTTTCATCATCTTCTCCTGTTGCTGTTGGCAGGCTCGCCATCAGTGGCTTTAAGAGCATCACTGCCGAGATGGGCGAGCCCTGCGAGCAAACGCCGGGAAATCCCTCTTGTTCCGTAAGTCGAGACTAATTGATCAACGGATTTGCCGGCCGCCACTATCGGCTGTCGCACCGCCACGACCTATCGATAGCATCGGGAACCGTATCGCCCAGATTTGCATTGAAAGCGCGCTGCGATTCTGTCTGGGAGGTTCTTATGGATGACATGAAGTTCGACGCCCCTGTGGCGATTGCCGTCGGTGCCGGCTTCAAACGTGAAATCGCGTCACTCGCTGAAATGCAGAATTTTCTGAAGGAATGGTCCCCAGCCCGGCGCGGTCCCATCTACGAGACGGCCGTCCGGGCTTGTAACGCGGCGCGCGCCGGGCACTTAACCGTCGACCAGGCGCGGCGGGCATTCATCCGCTTCGCCGAGGTGACCGGCATGATGTGGACCGGCGTCAATCCGGTGACAGTGTTGCGTGAAGCCAAGAGCGCAAGGAGCATTCGCCCCAGGACCACGCGACACCCGCATTGAGGCCGGAGATTTAGGCGCGAACGGTGCCTACTGCTTGGGCGGCTGGGCCGGCACCTCGCCGGGCTTGATCACCGGGGTCTTGCCTTCGTCCGGCGGTGGCGCGGCCAGACCTTGATCGCCCGTCGGTGGTGGCTGCAGCACGCCGTCGCAACGATCGAGCGTGTCGGACAGGCTGTTCTTGTTGCTGCCATTGACGGGCGGCTTCTGTTCACCATTCTGTAGATCGGCCTGGCAACGCCCGGACTGGAACGGGGTCTGGTCGTCTGTCTGATCGGGGGTCTGGGCAGCAGCCGGTGTCGCCAGGGGCAAGGCCAGTGCGCCCGCCACAAGCAATCTATGGAGGGGTTTCATGTCCAGCTCCTTTCTTTGCGAGCTACTTGCCAAAGCAAATGGGCGGCGATTGGTTCCGGCGTGCGGCAACGCACCCCAGTCCGGCGCACTCAGGAGGTGCGTTGCTCCTGTTCGACCGAGACGATAGTTTCCAGCGATGATGAGGAATGACATGCGCTTGAAACGACTGCTGCTCATCGCAGCTATATTCTGCGCGCATGATGCGAATGCGAAGCCCGCATGTGAGCACGGTTCGCCCGACGTTCTCGAAATGCTGGAATGGACGACCACGCACGGCGACCAGAGCGCCGGCATCACCTTGAAGGTCTTCAATCCGAACGATCGCGAGATCAACAGGATCGACGCCACGGCATGGTTCAAGGATGCAGCGGGGGCAGTCATCGGCCAGATCAAGATCGATCCGGACCTCCACCTGGAAGCAAGCAAGTTCATCTACGACGTGAGCGATCTGCCGTGGGCCGGTGGCCTGGAGGCGGTCGCCCGCAAAGACATCAGCGGCGTCATTTGCACGCTTTCGGTGCTCTTCGTCGACGGCACGGCGCAGGAATTCAAATAGCCCACACAGGACTAAAACCCGCTCGGCTTACGGGCGGCGGGCGTGGCCCGTTGGGGAATCGTTAATCAGCGATTGCTACTATACCGGACTATGACCAAGAATCTCGGAAATGCGCAAAGGAACATTCCTAGGGAAACGGTGAACCGCTCTCTCGTGAGCCGGGTGGCGCCGGCCATGTTTCCGTTGGCGGTCGTCGTGCTTGGATATCTGGTCGGCCGGCAATTCTTCGGATTCTAACCCATAAGCGTCGATTGAATCTGTTTCGACGGGCCTGTATCTCAATCCGGGAAATCGAAGACCGGCTCCTGGCAGCGATGGACCAGGCACTGTCCGTCACGTGTCTTGACGTAGGCGGCGGTTGGCACTTCCGGCCAATCGCACTCATTGCCGAATTGGCGGACATATCGATCGTAAGTGTTGCGGCCGGTGGTCAGCACGACCGAGCGATGTTTCTGGATCAGCAGCTGCGTCTGCTCGCACGTCATGGTGCGCGTGTCCGGCCGGCCGTAAGCCATGCTTGTGGCGGCAAACAGGATCGCTCCGGCGGCTATCAACACGATTGGGCGAGTTGGCATGGCGGTATCCTCACGAGATTCGTCGTGCTAACCCGCACGGTCGCTCGTGGTTTCGCAAGACTGGCAACGGCGAGGCAACGCGTGATCTTGATCACCAAGCCGAAGAGTGAGATGGACCGAGTGCGAAAAAAGCAAAAAAGCCCGCCACACCTTTCGGCGTGGCGGGCTCTCAAAGAATTGACTTCACTGCGGTGTCGGCACTTCCGGCTCATTTGACACCACCGCGGCAGCAATCGCCGCGAGCCTGCCCTTCTTGATGAGCATCGGCTTTTCGTAGGTTTTCTTCATAGGCCCTCTCCTCGTTACATCGAAAAATTGGCGTGTCGATCCAGTTCTGTCAATAGGCGGCAATTGCCGTGAGATTTACTCGAACGACAGACCCGGGAACGCGTCGCATTTGAACCGACCCATGCGATACGCTTCAAGATTCTTTTTATATGCATATCGTCATCGCAAGACCTCCACACGCCCTCGGATCAAGCCTCGAGGAATGCTCCAGCCGATGCGCTTTAAACTTCCGCCAGGCACGACTTCACTCTTCCCTCCCCGGTTTGAACCGCCGCACCATCACCTCGAACACAATGTCCGATATCCACATCGCCGAGACGCCGATGAGGAACGCCGCGGCCAGCGTCGTGGTGTCGTCGTCGGGGACCGGCAGGCCGGTCGCTCGAAAATAATGCGCCACGGGAAGCGTGAGATAGGCTGCCGCCAGCGCGCCGCAGATCGGCGACGCCACCATCTCGCGGACCTTGTAGCGGTGGCGCGACAAGGCCCGCAAAATGCCGCCGGAAAGGCCGGCGACCACCACCGGCGCCTTGATGCCGAGCGTATCGAGAAACTCCTGTATCATGGCGCCCACCCGCACCATCTGGCGCCCTTTCCGTTATAGGCGTTCATCTCGTCGAGTTCGGACCGCGTCATCGCCGCGACGACGGAAGCTGACGAGCGGCGCGGCTGGTTGTGGTCGCACCAGACCTGGCGCGGATTGCCGACCGAGGCCGGCGTTGTGCATCCGGCGAGCAACAAGCTCCCAGGCAGTATCGCGATCATCAGCGCCTTGCCCATCGCATCGCCTCCCGCCGCGCTGCCTCGTCTGGCAGGTCGCGCGCCGAGCGCTCGACATCGGTCGCTTCGCGGTCCATTTCGAGGCGGTCCTCGGCGGCGACGAGTTTTTCAGCCGCTTGCCTGGCTGCATCCTTTTTCGCCCGGTTGACCCCGCCGGCGACATAGAGCCCGAGGCCGCCGACGAGCGTGGCGAAGATCGCCATGATCGTCCGGTTGCCGGCGAGCGCCGACAGGATTGCGAGGAGCGCGCTCATAGCAACAGCCCAAGGATCAAGCCGGCGACCGCGCCGACGACGAGCGGCGGCCAGGATTGGCGAAGGTAGGCGGTGATGAGTTCGACCCGGCCTTCCATGTCACGCGCCCTGGTTCGGGATGCGATAAACGCCGCCGGCCACAAGGGCGCCGACGATCAGGTCTCGCACCACGCCGCCGAGGCCGGGGATTTCGACCTGAAGCTGCTGAAGGCCGATCAGGACGCCGATGCCCGCGACTGCGACGATGAATTTCGAATAGCAAGCCATGGTTCATTCCCTTCCGAACAGTTTGACAATGAGATTGAGCAGCGCCGTCCAGGGGCTTTGCTTTGCCACAGGCGTGGGCGCGGGCGGCGCGGCGGGCT